>JAQUYE010000048.1 GCA_028691965.1 Paludibacter sp.
GTATGGAAAGAGTATTAAATACAATTGAAGAGGCAATCTCTGATATTAAGCTGGGTAAGGTAGTCATTGTTGTTGATGATGAAGACCGCGAGAATGAGGGTGATTTTATTTGTGCAGCCGAGAAAATTACTACTGAAACAGTAAATTTCATGATCACACATGGAAGGGGAGTCTTATGTGCACCTCTTACTGAGGAACGATGTGATGAGCTTGATCTGAATATGCAGGTTAACAATAATACTTCGATTCATTCGACTCCATTTACAGTGAGTATCGACAAGTTAGAAGGTTGTTCAACCGGTGTATCTGCTCAGGATAGGGCAGCAACACTTCAGGCACTCTGCGACCCAGCATCACGTCCTGAGACCTTTGGCCGACCAGGACATATTTTTCCGTTGCGGGCAAAAACACGTGGAGTAATTCGTAGAGCCGGACATACAGAAGCAGCGGTTGATCTTGCACGTATGGCCGGATTGTATCCTGCAGGAGTTCTTATCGAGATTATGAACGAAGATGGCAGCATGGCGCGTTTACCTCAATTGTTGGAGATGGCCTCTAAGTTTGATTTAAAGGTTGTAAGCATTGCTGACCTGATTGCCTATCGATTGCAGACTGAGTCGTTAGTTGAGAAAGGTGTTGAAGTAGAGATGCCTACAGCTTACGGAAATTTTCGTCTTATTCCTTTCCGTCAGGTATCTAATGGTCTTGAACATGTGGCACTTATAAAGGGAAGTTGGGACAATGAAGAACCCGTTCTTGCCCGCGTACATTCTTCGTGTATAACCGGAGATATATTTGGTTCTATGCGGTGTGAATGTGGTGATCAACTACATAAAGCAATGCAGCTAATCGAAAAAGAAGGTAAAGGAGTAATCGTTTATATGAATCAGGAAGGAAGAGGAATCGGCCTGATGAACAAGATTAAGGCCTACAAGCTTCAGGAAGAGGGGATGGATACAGTAGATGCTAATTTACACCTTGGATTCAAGGCTGATGAACGTGATTATGGAGTTGGAGCACAAATACTAAGAAGTCTGGGTGTAGCCAAAATCCGGCTAATGACCAACAATCCTGTAAAGCGAATTGGATTAGAAGCATATAGCCTTACAATAGTTGAAAATGTACCTCTGATTATTGAACCAAATCCCTATAATAAATTTTATATGGAAACGAAGAAAAACAAAATGGGACATGACCTAAGGTACTGATTTCGGTCAAATATCGATAAAATTCAGTTTTATTAGAAAAAAATTTTTATTTTTGTAAAATCTAACTGAGAACTGATAAATCTGGTTAAATAAATTGAACTAATCACCCATCAATAAAGAATTCTAAAAATGGACGCACTTGAACTGAACAAGGACACTGAACAGACCCAGGATTATTCTAATGCCAGCCGGGAAGAACTTTTGTCCGCACTCAAACTCTTATTGACTCAGGATATTGAAAATATCAAAGACGAGGTTGAGCAGATTAAACAAGTGTTCTACCGCAAAGTTAAGTCGGAGCACGAAGAGGCTAAGCGTAAATTCCTGGAAGAAGGCGGTGAGGAAATTGATTTTAAACCTGAGAAGGATGAACTGGGAGAAGAGTTAAAGGAATTGCTTAACGAATATAAATCAAAGAAATCGGCTCATACTGTTCGTCTTGAATCTGAGCGTGAAAACAACTTACTTCAGAAACAGCATATTCTTGAAAGAATGAAAGTGCTGGTCGAAAGTAACGACGATGTATCACTTCATATTAACGAGTTCAGAGATCTCCAGAAAAAATGGAAGACCATTGGTCAGGTTCCACAAGCTAATGTAAGTGAGTTGTGGAAAACATATACTGCTTATCAGGAATCGTTCTGGGATCTAATAAAGATCAACAATGAATTAAGAGAATATGATTTCCGAAAGAACCTTGAGATTAAGCAGCAATTATGTGAAAATGCTGAAAAGCTGGCAGACGACGAAGATGTAATTTCTGCTTTCCACCAGCTTCAGAAATTTCATGAAGAATGGCATGAAACCGGTCCGGTAGCCCGTGAGTTTCGTGAAGAGATATGGAATCGATTCAAAGCAGCATCTTCGGTAATCAATAAAAAGCACCAGGGTCATTTTGATGGAATTCGTAAACTGGAAGAAGATAATCTTGTTTTGAAACAAGCCTTGTGTGAAAAGCTTGAGGCGATTGATTTATCTTCTATCAATAGTTACAAAGCCTGGGATGAAGCTACCAAAAATGTTATAGGGTTGCAGGAAGAGTGGAGAACCATTGGTTTTGCTCCCCGTAAGATGAACCACAAAATTTTTGATCGTTACCGGGCGGCTTGTGATGCGTTCTTTAATGCTAAGGCTGAGTTTTATAAAGCTTCCAAGTCAATCCTTAACGATAATCTGGACAAAAAACGTCAGTTGTGCGAACAAGCTGAAGCTTTGAAAGAGAGTACGGATTGGAAAACTACGTCGGATCAGCTTATTCAACTTCAAAAAGAATGGAAAACAGTTGGACCGGTAGCTAAGAAATATTCTGATGAACTTTGGAAACGTTTTATAACTGCATGTGACTATTTCTTTGAACAAAAACAAAAGAATACCTCTGATTCGCGTTCAGTCGAGTTAGAGAATCTTGCTAAGAAAAAGGCATTAATAGCTTCCATTCAGGAGTTAGATACTGTTGAAGATAAAGAACCCGCTGCAATTCTTACCCAGCTACGTGAATACATAGCAAGCTGGAATGAAGTAGGTCATGTTCCGTTCAGGGAAAAGGATAAGATATACAAGGAATACCGTACCAAGGTCGATAAAATGTTTGAAAAACTAAATGTAGATGCAAATCAACGTCGACTTGATAATTTCCGCACAAATCTTAAGGATATAAGTACTAAAGGGGAGAATAAGCTTTTACGTGAACGTGAAAAGCTTATGCGTGCTTATGAACATCTTAAATCCGAAATTGCTACTTACGAAAACAACATCGGATTTCTGACTACCAATAATAAAAAGGGGTCGGGTGTAATTCGTGATATGGAGCGCAAAATTGAAGCATTAAAAGAAGAGGCCAATCTCATTGAACAGAAGATCGGCCTCATTGAAGAAAACTTCTAAAACGTGTAAATTACAGTGGCTACAATACGGTGATTGCCTATTTGATATGGGTTGATTATACTCCCGTCTGATTGGATTTTTCCGTAGCTTGCCAGTGTATAATTATATTCCACACCGATTGTTAAATCTTTCATCGAGTGCATCACAAAAGGAGCTATTCGTACCAAGCGGTCGAGTAGCTCTTGTTGTTCGTGATAGAATCCTCTTCCATAGATTGTGAAATTGCCATTGTTATCCCTGTGTAACATAGGCATCTGACTTCCCAGGTTTTTATGAAGACCACCGAAAATCCCTACTTGCCATTGTTTACCGTACACAATATTAATCCACGAAGAAGATCCAGTTAGATTGGTATATCCAAAGGTATTCGTACTTGGATTGTATAGTTTACCATAGCCTCCAAGCATTATATGATCACTGAGATTATTTCCCAGTACCGACTTAGCTTTAATCGACAGCAAGCCTGGATTGTATTGTATATAGGCAACTGCACTCGAAGAACTGAGTGTGTAGGAAGGATCAGGCATAATACGTTTGTAATCCAAACCTCCACCGATTAAGATGTCATCATGCAGATACTGAACACCCACAAACAGATTTGGGGTAAGTGAGTTCTTCATGTAAGCCGGAGTAAAACCCAAAGGACCATTTGAACTTGTCTGCATTTGCCAGCTTGAAGCAGCTGAAAGAGTGAAGTTGTCAAAGAGAGTATAATTAAGTCGGATTTGGGGACTCCTGTTAAAGGATTGGAAAGGTGATCCTGAATTAAAAGAAACCATGGTTGGCGCTACTGATCCCCACAGTGGATGCCAGGTTTGTCCGATCAATAAATTATACTTCGCCCTGTCAAATCGAACATAGGCCTGCCGGATACGCATAAGGAAATAGTTGGTTCCTACACCGGCAAAATCGGATTCTATTTTAGCACTTATTTGTGTTTTACCAAGTGTTCCTCCATTTAGATCCACACCCACACGGGTTGCTATACTAAGCATCTCAGCATGTGGTACGGCGTTTATGTCGGACACACCATTGCCTGCAATAACCGGTTTTGGGTAAAAGTGAAAGATGCCATCCAGACTTTCTTCACTCTGACGTGAATTATAATAAAAATCGTTTCGAATAAAACCGTAGAAGCTGTACGAACGTAGGTTTTCAGCTCCCAGTTGATTGACAACCAGGAGAAGTAAAAAGAGTAGTTGCTTTCGCATAAAATTGAAGGTGTTATAATTAAAAACTCCCCCGGTGTAACTTTTATACCGGGGGAGCCTTTATACTAAATGGATTATAAAATTGACTTTACTTGTTCGTAAACGTTTTTACCTGTAAATCCTAACTTTTCATCCAATACTTTGTATGGAGCTGAAAATCCGAAACTTTCCAGCCCGAATACTTTTCCACGTGATCCAACCAAACCTTCCAGATTTACAGGAAGACCAGCTGTTAAACCAAATAATTTAGCACCCTGTGGTAACACTTCATTTTGGTAAGCTTCCGGTTGTGAACGGAAAAGGCCTTCAGAAGGTACTGATACCAGTCGGATTTTAATTCCATCTGCACGTAATAAAGCAGCACCTTCGTTCAGAGTAGATACTTCTGAACCTGAAGCAAGAAGAATTACATCAGGATTGCCATCACATTCCACAACGTATGCACCCTTTTCAGCTTTAACAGCTTCTTCTTTGCGATTTGATTTAGCTGGCAAATCGTTAATATTCTGACGGGAAAGAATTAACGCTGTTGGTGTATGGGTGTTTTCCAGAGCCATTCTCCACGCTACAGTAGTTTCTTCAACATCAGCCGGACGCAGGACAAGCATAGAATTATGTCCTTTATGGTTTTTAAGTTTCTCCATCAATCGGATTTGAGCTTCCTGTTCTACCGGTTCGTGAGTAGGACCGTCTTCTCCGACACGGAATGCATCATGTGTCCAGATGAATTTAACTGGTTGTTCCATCAATGCAGCCATACGAACGGCAGGCTTCATATAATCAGAGAATACAAAGAAGGTTGCACAGGCAGGAATAACACCACCATGTAAACTCATACCAATACTCAGACAAGCCATTGTTAGTTCAGCAACACCTGCCTGAAGAAAAGATCCGGTGAAATCTCCTTTTTTGAAGGCATATGTGTTTTTCAGGAATCCATCGGTCTTGTCAGAGTTCGATAAGTCGGCAGAAGCGACAATCATATTTTCAACCTGCTTAGCTAATTCAGCCAATACAACGGCAGAAGCTCCACGTGTTGATTGGTTTGGTTTCTGGACTACAGCATCCCAGTTCACGTTGTTTTTGCCTGAGAAGAAGAAGGCAAGTTTTTCTGCTAAAGCCGGGTTTTTAATAGCCCATTCCTTTTCTGCGGCATACTTCTCAGCAACAATCTTACGTAATTCCTGTGAACGCTTACCGTATAATTCTTCAGTCTCAGGAAAAATTACAAATGGGTTTTCAGGATTACCACCCAGGTTTTTAATGCTTTCTTCATACGAAGCACCTGCTTCACCCAACGGCATGCCATGAGTAGCAGTCATACGCTCGTAGCTACTTCCATCAGCTTTGCGAGCACCCTTACCCATAATTGTCTTACCAATAATGATAGTCGGACGTTCTTTTTCAGCCTGAGCAGCAGTTAATGCTTTGCGAATTTCAACAGCATCGTTACCATTAATGTTAAGTACATTCCATCCCCAGGCTGTGTACTTCATAGCAACATCTTCACTTGTAACCTCTTTTGTTTCGGTAGAAAGTTGAATGTCGTTTGAATCGTAGAACATGATAAGATTATCCAGACCAAGGTGACCAGCAATACGACCGGCTCCTTGTGAGATCTCCTCCTGAATACCTCCGTCTGAAATGAACGCATAAATAGTTTGTCCCATTACTGAACCGAAGCGTGCATTAAGGAATTTAGCGGCAATTGCAGCTCCAACGGCATAGGTGTGTCCCTGACCAAGTGGACCGGATGTGTTCTCTACACCACGTGTTACATCAACTTCGGGATGACCCGGAGTAGGAGAGCCCCATTGACGAAATTGAGCCAGTTCGTTCATTGTATACTTACCTGAACAAGCCAATACAGAATACAACATAGGAGACATATGACCAGGGTCGAGGAAGAATCGGTCACGACCTGCCCATGTCGGATTCGCAGGGTCATATACTAAAAACTCTGAAAAGAGCACATTGATAAAGTCAGCACCACCCATTGCACCTCCGGGGTGACCTGATTTCGCTTTTTCAACCATCGACGCTGCAAGAACACGAATATTATCTGCAGCCCGGTTTAAAGTTTCAATTGAATTCATACTTTTATATATTGATTAAAATTTATATCCTATCATGTAATTAAACGCCCAAACACTGCTTCCGGTTTGACCAAAGCCCGGGATATACCAGGGAATAATTGCACCGGCTTCCGGTTCGCCAAGTTGATTCTTTATTCGAACTGACCAACCAACAGAGACGTTTTTTAATATTTCAATTCGTATTCCTCCTACAATCTCAAACCATAGAGATTTGCTTTGTAAACCGATTATATTTCCAGTTATATCAGCACCTTTATATTCATCAATATATGAGATATTAGATATATCGTAAAAAAAGTTTGAATAACCTAACCGGGCCCCTAATAGAAACTTGTTTTTTACTGCCTGTGTACTCATTGATTTTAAAAGATTAAAATCGAGTCCTACGCGGTAAAACATTCCAGTACCTGTAAAATCAATTCCTGAGCCAAGTTCTCTGTGTTTTCCTTCGTAACCGACTTCAACTACCGGGAAGTATTTATTTTTTAAATTGACTCTTGATAAAACTTCGTACCTGAAAGTTTTATCATCGTTTAGTAAATTTGAAATCAATGGAACTACGTCTGTTTCAAGCTCAATCCCTTGCCATAAAGGTACAACAATACTATCTGTTTCCAAAGTTTGTGAAACCAGGTAATTACTGCATAACAGTACGAAAGTTAAACTAACGATATATCTGAAGATGTTGTACATTCTCTGTGGTTACTGATTTATAGGGTATTGACAGGCCTTTGCTTGTTTGCCCTTTAATTAAAACGGTATCTATTGTATGGGTATAAATCATTCCGCAGGCATACGAAACAAAATAGAGGTCAGAATTATATAACACAGTCAGCGTGTCCCACTTTTCGTTAAAACGAATTGCATACTGACTCACTCCGACTCCAAATTCCAGGGGGAGTTGAATCTCACTTAGATTTTTTGTAGGTTCGTAAAATACACTGTCACCTGGAATACCCACTACCATTATACTATCAATAGGGGATACTTTAGTTTCGCCGGTTTTATAAAACCCGATGTGCAATTTCACCTCTGTCGATTCCCGGCACACCTCATCCTCCGACCCACATGATACGAAGAGCCAAAGACAACCAAGAAGCAAAAGTAACGTGAATCTATTCCTGCTCATAAAAACAACTCCTGTGTTTCCGATTTAAGAATACTCAATGCAACAGAACTTGGATTTTCATCCACTTCAGCATACATTCTGATAATCACTTCAGCATATTTTGTTGCCTGATCATCAGGCTGGAAATGCTGTGCAGTAGTGTTAATGAGTTTAATGATAGTGTCGTGAGATGCCTTCACAGCTTCCCATAACTCATCACTTACATAGATCTGCTGAGAAATGTTATGATCATATTCGGCACGAATAAAGGCTAGTAATTTGCTTTGTGCATCAATACAGGTCATCCCTGGCTGAATAACCTGCAGCATCATGGCTGCAGGATGACAACGCTCCAACAGCAATGCGATACGCTCATAGGCACGTAGTCGAATAGGCGTGATAACCGACTGGTTTTTCTTTTGCAGCTCTGCTTTACGCCGCTTATCTTCGTTGACAAACATTTTGTCAAACAACAAATAGGCAGTCATCATGACAATAAAAGCAGGGATAACTATTTTAAAAATCTCCATTTAAATTTCTTTTTCAATCAGGTAATTATTTCGTTCTGACGAGTTGCGGGCAATTATCTCACCCAGGAAACCAGTCAAAAATAGCTGAGTACCAACTATCATAGCCAATAAAGCGATGTAAAAATAGGGACTATCGGCTATCAGAGGGGCAGGAATGTGATTAAGTAAGGCGTGCAGCTTAACGCTGGCAACTACTATTACTGCTATTAAGCCAATAATAAACATAAGACTTCCATAAAGTCCAAAGAAATGCATTGGTTTTTTCCCGAATTTTGATAAGAACCATAAGGTCATCAAATCAAGATAACCATTCACAAATCTGTTTAATCCAAATTTAGTTTCACCGAATTCACGTTTGCGATGTTCAACAACTTTTTCTCCAATTCTTTTAAATCCTGCATTCTTTGCAAGATAGGGTATGTAACGATGCATTTCACCGTAAACTTCAATGTTCTTAACTACTTCCTTTCTGTAGGCCTTCAACCCACAATTCATGTCATGAAGCTTCAAGCCTGTAACTTTACGTGCAGTTGCATTGTAGATCTTGGAAGGTATGTTCTTTGTTAAGGTCGAATCATGTCTTTTTTTCTTCCATCCGGAAACCAGGTCATAGTCTTCCTCGGTAATCATTCGGTACAATTCAGGAATTTCATCCGGGCTGTCTTGTAAGTCAGCATCCATGGTAATGATTACATCTCCATGCGCTGCCTGAAAACCACAATACAGTGCAGGTGATTTGCCATAATTATTTCTGAATTTAATTCCTCTAACCCGATCCGACTGTTGTTTCAGTTTCTCAATTATTTGCCATGATTGGTCGGTACTTCCATCATTTATAAAAATGATTTCATAATCGAACTTGTGTTTGTTCATAACCTTTACAATCCACTCATGTAATTTTGGAAGCGATTCAGCTTCATTGTATAGAGGTACTAGTATGGATAACTGCATGTTACTGTATACGATTTTATTGTTTATAGTGTTGAGCTTGTATCAGGCGTGCTCTCATCATCAAATATGCCTCATTTTTTTCTGACTACTGCTCCAATTATTAGTCCCAATGCTAATCCAGCCAGCATATTAGCCCAGATTGTCTGAAATGAATATGGGGCAGGTCGGAACTGTCGCTCCAGTTGTTCGTAGTAATTTTCATCCATAGGCATGTTAAGACTTTCAAACAATGCCCGGTTTTGTTCCAGTTGTTTAATCCCTTCCTCAAATAATTGAGGTAAGTATTCCGGATTTATGTAGGTAGTATATATTATCTTAAATAAACCGGAAATAATACCAGCAAAGAAAAAGGTTAGAATAACAAAATACACCGCTTTCCAATAAGAAATAAATCCTCCTAACACCTTATCCCGGAAGTTGATAGTCGTTTTGTAGGATAGCCAGATAATTAAGGCAATTATAGCATAGGTCAACAACATCAGGACAAGATTTTTGGATGCTGAGAACATAAAATTAGTAGAAAATAAAACCCCCATGAACAAGCCGTTGCGCATGGTAACTTTATAGATATCTGTTTGCATACTTTATTTGTTATTCGGGTACAAATTTACTAAAAAAACTGCATCCTTCAAGCACTAAAATTAAAAGGATTAAATAATCGGGCTAAAGAGTCTTGCAAAGGATTCTTTCATTTTCTGACTTCGTTTTCTATTGTCCCAGTCAGGATAGCTGATTTCATGACAGTTCTTTATGTCATTCAGGAATAACTCTTTTAAGGTCAACGCTGTTTCCTTATCATAAATAAAAGCATTTGCCTCAAAATTCTGATTAAAACTACGTTCGTCAAGGTTAGCAGAGCCAACTATGGATATGAAGTCATCTACAACGATGGCCTTGCTGTGTAGAAATCCCCTTGAGTATTGATATACCTTAACACCTGCCTCTAATATTTCTCCTAAATAACTAAAAGAGCATGCATCCGAAAGTCGCGAGTCTGAACGCTCGGGAATCATAAGCCGAACGTCGGCTCCACTAAGTGCTGCAATAATTACAGCATTCAATATGACATCATTTGGAACAAAATAAGGAGTATGCATATATACATAGTTTCTGGAACTCATGATTGCACTGGCTATCCCCTGCATAATACTTTCCCAGTCTGTATCCGGACCACTGCTTACAATCTGTACTACATTCTCTTCATGCTTTTCGGGCGTTGGATAGTACTTAGGGTCGGTAATCAGTTTTCGCTCTACAAAATACCAATCGGTTAAAAATTGAGACTGTAATCCATGTACTGCAGCTCCTTCCATACGGATAAAAGTGTCGCGCCATTTACCAAGAGTATTCCCAAACAGATACCTGTCTGCAAAGTTCAGTCCGCCGGTAAAACCATACTTACCATCAACTATTAATATCTTACGGTGATTCCTGAAATTTATTTTGCTACGACGTAAGCGAAGTCGCATAGGAAGAAAGGGACGTACATAAACCCCTGCTTCACGTAACGAGCGTAAATAACTTGTAGTGAGACCAAAACTGCCAAGGTAATCATATATCATGCGTATACGTACACCTGCTTTTGCTTTCCGGATTAAAAGTTTACGTAATTCGTTCGAAATTCTGTCGTCTTCAAAAATAAAGAACTCAATGTGAATGTGATCGTGAGCAGCCTCCATAGCTTCAAACATAGCTCTGAAGGTGTTGGTGCCATCAGATAGCACCTCGATTTTGTTGAAGGCATAAGCTGCAGCATCACTGTTTTTATATAATAACCTAATAAGGTTAAGATGTGCTTTACGTGTAACAAAGTCGGAATAATCTTCCGGATGCAGTTCTACTGTAGGTAGTTTACTGCTGTGACGAACACTCTTTTTTGAAATAATCTTTTGCTTTCTGTAATTTTGTCCGATAATAAGATATAGAAAAAGGCCAACGAAGGGAAGAAAAACCAATACAAGAATCCACGACAAAGATCTTACTGAATTGCGATTCTCCAATAGAATTACCGAAATGGAGCTTATCACAGTATAAATATATACCAGCAATAACGATATTAATAACAACGGACTCATAGCATCAAATTCAGAATTTTTTAGTTCGGTTAATATAATCAATCCATTGATGGTCTTCCATTAAGCAGGAACGTTCCACCAATACTCCAGGGCTGGGAGCGGGTACTCCATCGTGTAGTTCCAGGTTGGAGATCTCTACATGTGCTTCATCCCACAATCCACTGGCAATAAAATTTGATAACAATTGACTGCCACCTTCAACCAGTACCGAATGAATACCCCGTTTTGCTAAAATGGTGAGCACTTGTCGTAGTGTATCCTCCGAAAAGGTGATGGGGATGAACTCAAGTTTCTCTGTACTTGTTTTGTCTGTTTGTTCAGTAAATACTATTGTTGGTACTGACTGATCCAGTAAATGGTAATCAGAAGGAATCCTGCCTGTTCGATCGAGTGTTATTCGTACAGGGTTTTTACCCGACCACCTTCTGACGCTCAGGCTCGGATTGTCCAATACAGCTGTGTTGGTACTAACCATAATGGATTGATTTTGAGCCCTGTATTTATGTGTTAATTGTTTAGTCAGCAAGTTAGATATTTGCACCGGACCAGTCTGTGCGTCATTTCGTTTTATATCTATATAACCATCCCGCGATTGTGCCCATTTCAACAGTACAAAGGGTCGTTGTTCCTGTTGCCAGATAAAGAAACGTTTATTTAACTCATAACATTCATTTTCAAGGACACCTACCACTACGTCAATCCCGGCCTGTAGAAGCAAGGCGATCCCTCCGCCTGATACTTTAGGATTCGGATCCGATGTGCCAATAACAACCTTTGGAATTCCTGTTTCAACTATAAGATTCGCACAAGGAGGTGTTTTGCCAAAATGAGAACAAGGTTCCAGGTTGACGTAAAGTGTTGCCTCTTTAAGTAATCCCTTATCTTTTACTGAGTGGATAGCAACCGGCTCGGCATGGGCATCCCCGTAGCGGTGATGATAGCCTTCTCCGATTATTCGATGGTTGTGAACGATAACAGCGCCAACCATAGGGTTAGGAGCAACGAATCCATTTGCAATTTTGGCCAATTGCAGGCAGCGGAACATGTATTTTAAATCGTAAGTCATTTTTAGTTATCTTTGCAGCGTATGAAAGAAGCGCAACTCTATCTGAATCAGGAATTGTCAGGGATATATAACGAACCTGAATTACAATCGATTATACGATTAATCCTGTCACATTGTACCGGATTATCTTATACCGGATTAATTGTAAACAAAAATACTACTTTTTCTGAGAATCAGCGGGATATCCTGAAAAATTATGTAAGCTTGCTTAAATCAGGAATGCCTGTACAATACGTACTGGGAGAGACTTCTTTTTGTAATCTGACGATTGCGGTTGGGCCCGAAGTATTGATTCCCAGGCCCGAAACCGAGGAGTTGGTGGATTGGGCAGTTCATATTCTTCCAACAGGTGCAAAGGTACTGGATATTGGCACAGGAAGTGGTTGTATTGCCATTGCTTTAAAATACCTACGGCCTGATGGTGACGTGTCGGCCTGCGACATCTCTACTAAAGCGCTTACAGTTGCTGCTGAAAATGCTAAACGAAATGCTGTAGATGTGTGTTTTTTTCAACACGATATTTTGACTAAAACTTTACCGGTTTCCCCGTTGGATCTGATTATAAGTAATCCACCTTACATTCCTGCAAGTGAAGCCGGTGAAATGGAAGCACAAGTAACAAACTTTGAACCCGGCCTCGCTTTGTTTGTTCCGGATGAAGATCCGCTTTTATTCTACCAAACAATTGCACGACAATCGTTACACGTTCTGTCCGAAAGCGGACAGCTGTTAGTTGAAGTGCATCGATCCTATGCCCGGGAGTGTGTGAAGATGCTTGAACGAGAAGGCTTTACAGATATAGAGCTACGTAAGGATATCTATGGTAACGAAAGAATGATTCGTGCAGTTAAAACTATTTTTTAAACTGTTTAAACCAATGAACGTTGATTAAGTCTATATAGACAGTGCTTTATTAATAAAATGATATAAAAAACTTCACAACTATATGCATGTTGAAGATCAGGAACTGATCAGCAGGTTGCTGGCACCGGCTACAAAGTCGTCTGCTTTTTCCGGTGTCGTCAGAACCTACCAGGAAAGGCTATACTGGCACATACGGAAAATGGTTTTGTCGCACGATGATACCAACGATATTCTGCAAAACACTTTTATGAAAGCATGGAGTGGGTTAGAAAGCTTCAGAGGTGACGCTCGCTTTTCTTCCTGGTTGTATCGCATTGCAACTAACGAGACACTTACATTTCTTACTAACAAACGCATGAGAAACATTGCCAGCATGGAAGATGAAGAGCAAGTATTACTAACACAGCTATTCGCTGATACTTACTTTAATGGTAATGAGGCCGAAATGAAGTTGCAGGAAGCCATCCTGACTTTACCCGAAAAACAACGTTTGGTATTTAATATGAAATATTTCGATGATCTGACTTACGAACAAATGGAGGAAGTGCTTCAGACATCTGTAGGAGCGCTAAAAGCCTCTTATCATCACGCTGTCAGAAAGATTGAAAAGTTTCTTGCTCAGGAGTAATTCATTTTTTTAATACACACAGATTAAACCTTTTGTTTAAATATAAGTCATATTCAGGAAGATAAAAAGTATGGAAACTAAAAACAAATATTCTCTTAATCAGATTGGTAACAGAAATCCGTTTGAAGTGCCTGAAAACTATTTTGAGGAGTTTGCAGTGCACATGGATGAACTAATTGTACCTAAAAAAACTCCGCTTATACGGATGATGAAACCCTGGTTGTATATGGCTGCAATGTTTACAGGCTTATTGCTTGTCGGAAATGTTCTGTTGCAGTCGCATAAAAGTAGTCAGCTCCAACGACAATCGGAAGCCTATGATGCTTATCTGATGTCTCAGCTTGATGAGTCAATTTATTACGATTATTATTTTACAGAAGTCAATGCTGCAGAAGAAAACCAATCATCACGGTAATCGGCAGCTCCACGTTGGCACTCCTGTACAAAAACATTTAATGTTACTGCTATGCACAAAAAATTAATCATTCTTACCCTGGCTGTAATTTCGGTCGTTTCGTTAGTTGCACAACCTTCATCCAAGCGGCCTACTAAAGAAGATATTTTCAACCGAAAGTGGGAATTTGTATCTGAAAAGGCTGCGTTATCGTCGGCTGATGCACTGAAAGTTCAGCCATTATTCATGGAACTTGAAGAACAGATCTGGCAGTTGTACGCCGGAAACCGGCATATTTTTCGTTCGCAACGGAAAAAAGATAATGCTGAGAAAGTCGATTTTGAACCCATAAATGATGCTATAGTAGAGACAGAACTGTCGAAAGCTAATTTGCAAAAAACGTATTATCTAAAACTTAAGAAAGTCATAGATGCTGAAACAATTAATAAACTATTTCATGCTGAAAAAGCCTATCAGCGAGACTTAATACAGAATATGCCCCAACGATCGGGACGTCCGGGTGGAGTACGTAAATAGCCTTCTAAAGCTTTAATTTAAATTGTCACCTGTGCATTTTTTACCGTGCACAGGTGATTTATTTAAAAAATTCATTATCTTTGCACCCCGAAACAAGGGTACTTTGGCCGAGTGGTTAGGCACCGGTCTGCAAAACCGTCTACGGCGGTTCGAATCCGCCAAGTACCTCTAAAAAGCTATCCTGAACCGGATAGCTTTTTTTCTTAACAAACGATTTCGGTAAGTTTTTTCAGCTTTTCACGGAGCCACTTCTGAATCAAGGTATATTTCCGTAAATTTGTTGAAATTTTAAATTATGTCAATTCATTTCTCAATACATTTTATAACGCAATGGGGCGAAAGTCTCCACCTTGTTGTTCATGCGATAAATAGTGCCGGGGAACTACAGGAAAGCAGGTTTCAACTCGTGTGTGACACCGGCTTCAATTGGAAAGCTGACTATACTCCGTCGTCCGGCATCCGTTTGATTCACTATAAATACGAACTTGTTCATTCCGATAAATCTATACAAAGAGAATCCGGGGAGTTTCGTAAGCTTATACTTACTCAATTTACAGGCGACATACAAGTAATCGATTACTGGCGAACCCCTAATGGTGATAGTGCTTTTACTTCTACAGTTTTCAGTGAATGCTATTTCAAACGTTCGCCACTTCCATCAACTATCAATTCACTGCCAGTTAACTTAAAGGATAGTTTGGTACTTAAGCTATACTGCCCGCAGGTAGAATCAAATTATCACCTTGCTGTTGTAGGTAATCAGGATTGTTTGGGAAATTGGGATGTGTCGAAAAAGGTGCGACTAAACGAGACTGATTTCCCGCTTTGGTCGGTAACGTTTGAATCAAGTGAAATTACATTTCCTCTGGAATACAAATACCTGCTCGTTAATACTGAAACCGACGAAGTGTTAGCATGGGGTGGCGGTCCAAACCGCTTAGTAAGGTCAGTGGATAACCAACTGACAAGCATCGTAACCGACGAACACTTTTTACGCACTATTCCTTCGTGGAGGGCTGCCGGAGTGGCAATCCCGGTTTTTTCATTAAGAAGCAAGAAAGGCTTTGGGATAGGGGAGTTTTACGACCTGAAACTGATGGTTGACTGGGCCGTACTCACCGGTCAGAAGATGATTCAGACACTTCCCATCAACGACACCATACTATACCATAGCAATTACGATTCTTATCCTTATAATGCGGTATCAGTATATGCTTTGCATCCTGTTTATCTGAATCTCGAAGCGGTTGGTAAACTAAAAGACCCTGAACGGAAAACCTATTTTGCAGCAAAAAAGAAAGAATTAAATCTTAAGTCCTATTCCGATTATCAGTTGGTAATGGATTTGAAATGGGAATACTTAAGCGAAATATACAAGGCATCCGGTAACAAAACATTCAAAACCGAAGATTACAAGCATTTTTTCGATAAGAACAGTACATGGCTCGAACCTTACGCAGTCTTCTCCTATCTGCGTGATAAATATGGTACACCAGAATTCAGTACCTGGCCTGATTACACTACATTCGACGAGGAGAGAGTAAGAGAACTAGCTTCGCCGAGAAGTGAATGCTATCAGGAAGTTGCTTTTTTCTATTTTTTACAGTATCACCTTAATAAGCAATTAACCGAGGTGCACGACTATGCCAGGTCGCAAGGTATTTGTATAAAAGGTGATATTCCAATTGGGGTAAGTCCCCGAAGTGTTGATGCCTGGATGGAACCGGAGATGTTTAATACCAGTAAACAAGCAGGAGCTCCACCAGACGATTTTTCAGTAACAGGGCAGAACTGGGGTTTCCCGACCTATAACTGGGAACGCATGGAAAAGGATAATTACTTATGGTGGAAGAATCGTTTCCGTAAACTGGCCGAATACTTTGATGCCTACCGTATCGATCATATTCTTGGATTTTTTCGTATTTGGGAAATCCCCGAAGATGCAGTTTGGGGACTCACCGGTACATTTAATCCTTCCTTGCCTCTAACTACCGATGAACTGGAAGCTAAGGGACTTCAGTGGGATGAAAGCCGTTACCTAAAGCCCTATCTTCGTGAACATGTATTGCAGGCGGTCTTCGGAAAGTACACAGAGGAAGCAATACGGGTTTATTTTGATCAGGATGGATGGCAAAACTATAAATTCAAGGAACAATTCAATACACAGAAAAAGGTCGAGCTTCATTTTGCTTCGCTGGGATATAATTTTGCAGCGAAAGATGTACTGATACGCGATGGATTGTATCAATTACACTGTGAAGTTTTATTTCTGCGTGATTCGCGGCAACCGGATAAGTTTCACCCACGTATATCAATGCACAGTTCAGCTACCTTCCGTGATTTGCCGGATGCAACCCGCAGATTATTGGATGCTATTTACGTGGATTATTACTACCATCGTCATAACGAATTCTGGAAAGAACAGGCCTTAAAGAAATTGCCTGCTTTGCTGTCGGCTACCAATATGCTTGTATGTGGTGAGGACTTAGGTATGGTTCCTGATTCTGTTCCTGATGTGATGCGTCAGTTGGAAATACTGAGTCTGGAAATCCAACGTATGCCTAAAAAACCACACCATGAATTCGCAATGCCATGTGATGCACCCTATCTCTCAGTGTGTACAACATCGACACACGACATGAATCCGTTGCGTGCCTGGTGGTTGGAAGATAAGGCTCTCATTCAGCGTTTTTACAACAGAGCACTTGGAATGCAGGGACCGGCACCGGAAAACTGCGAACCCTGGATTGCCGAAAAGATTATTGATCAACACCTCCAATCAAATGCCATGTGGATAATTCTTCCCTGGCAGGACTGGATGGCAATTGATGATAACTACGCGCACGAAAATCCACTCTCAGAGCGAATCAATGTCCCGAGTAATCCCCGTAACTTCTGGTGTTATCGAATGCACATTCACCTGGAGGATTTATTAAAAGCAAACGAAATCAATCAACATATTTTACAAATGATCACTGCCAGTGGCAGGGTATAAGTTTTTTAAATCATGAGCGACCAACGGTATAATTTAAGAGGAGTTTCTGCTTCCAAGGAAGATGTTCATAACGCAATTAAGAATATAGACAAAGGTTTGTTTCCGAACGCTTTCTGTAAAATTATTCCCGATTTCCTGGGCAACGACCCTGATTATTGTGTTATAATGCATGCTGATGGAGCTGGTACTAAGTCCTCCCTGGCGTACGTATATTGGAAAGAAACCGGTGATTTGTCGGTGTGGAAGGGTATTGCTCAGGATGCCCTTATCATGAATATTGACGATCTTCTTTGCGTGGGAGCAACTGATAATATCTTACTTTCCTCAACAATTGGTCGCAACAAAAACCTTATACCTGGTGAAGTTATATCAGCCATTATTAATGGTACTAATGAACTGGTGCATGAGTTGGCCGAAATGGGGGTTCGTATTTATCCTACCGGTGGTGAAACTGCTGATGTAGGTGATATTGTACGTACCATTATTGTAGATAGTACGGTGACCTGCCGCATGAAACGATCAGATGTAATTGATAATGCCAATATTCGACCGGGTGATGTAATTGTAGGTCTATCCTCTTCCGGGCAGGCCACCTACGAAAAAGAATACAACGGTGGGATGGGGAGTAATGGTCTTACCTCCGCTCGTCATGATGTTTTTGCTAACTACATCGCACAAAAATACCCCGAAAGTTACAATCCCGAAATACCGGCTTCGCTGGCTTACTCGGGATCCAAACTATTAACAGATCAGGTAGAGGGCTCACCCTTAAATGCCGGCAAGCTGGTGCTTTCTCCTACACGTACTTATGCTCCGGTAATTAAAGCTATCTTAGAAGAAATTCGTCCTGAGATTCATGGCATGGTTCACTGTTCAGGTGGAGCGCAAACAAAAATTCTTCACTTTGTCGATCAGTTGAAAGTAGTTAAAAACAAGCTGTTTCCGGTACCCCCTCTCTTCCGGCTTATCCAGCAAGAATCGGGTACATCCTGGCAGGAAATGTACAAAGTATTTAATATGGGGCATCGCATGGAGCTATACCTTGCACCGGAGCATGTACAGCGGGTTATCGAATTGTCGCAGGGTTTTGGCATCGAAGCCCAACAGATTGGGTACGTCGAAGCTTCGACCACCAGAGAATTGGTGATCGAAAGTGAATTCGGGCGATTTGTTTATTAATCAGAGTAAGTAGCTGATATTTGTGGTAAACAGCTTTACGGAGATAGCCAGCAGGATAATTCCGAAGAATTTCCGAAGAATATAAATACCCCCTTCGCCGATAAGTTTCTCGATTCGTTTCGTTAACTTTAGTACCAGGTACACAAACATAAGGTTAAGTACCAGGGCTATAAGAATATTCTCGGTGTGGTATTCGGCACGCAGTGAAAGCAGGGTAGTAAAGGATCCCGGTCCCGCTATAAGGGGAAAAGCCAAAGGAACAAAGGAGGAACTGCTTTGCGGTCCGTGATTTCTGAAAATTTCAACATCCAGAATCATTTCGATTGCAAAAAGAAAGATTACAAGCGATCCCGCTACCGCGAACGAACGGATATCAACGCTAAACAGGCGAAGGATTCCCTCTCCTGTAAATAAAAATAAGATAAGAATCAACAATGCGACACCACTGGCAGCCAGAGCATGAAGGTTTTTATTTTTCTTTTGAAGATTAAGAATGATAGGGATGGAACCCAGAATATCAATAATAGCAAACAACACCATAAAGGCACTGGTAATTTCTACAAAATTCAGATTCATAACTGATTGATTTGAATAATTCGTTTATTAATTCGGCTACGTTCCGGATCGAACCACCATCCCCATTTGTTGAAATAGTGGATCATATTAACCAGGTGTACCATCAACATCTTTTTGCTGGAATAGGAGCTCTGCTCGTGGTGATGCACCACGCTGACCTCCGGATAAAAAATTGTTTTGTATCTGCGATGTATTCTGCGGGTAAGATCAATGTCCTCCGGATACATGAAAAACCGTTCGTCGAACAAGCCCACTTCTTTCAATACTTCCGTGCGGAATAGCATAAAACATCCCGATAAGTATGGAACTTCCATTACCTTGCTATA
>JAQUYE010000049.1 GCA_028691965.1 Paludibacter sp.
TCAGGAGTACGAATAAAGTGAGCCAATACATGTGCCTGCAAATGATTAACCTCCACCAGTGGCAACTGTAAGGCCTGCGCAAACCCTTTTGCAAACGAAGTACCCACCAACAATGAACCCAGCAAACCCGGTCCGCGGGTAAAAGCAACAGCCGACAAATCTTTACCCGTAACACCGGCTTCAGTCAGCGCTTTATGGACCACCGGAATTATGTTTTGCTGATGAGCCCTGGAAGCAAGTTCAGGCACTACCCCACCGTAGTACTCATGCACTTTCTGCCCGGCAATTACATTCGAGAGCATCACTCCATCGCGCAATACAGCAGCGGAAGTATCGTCGCAGGAGGATTCAATTCCTAATATTATAGTTGACTGCATTATAAGCTGACCTTATAGCTCCTGATGTATTGTTAATTCAGGAGAATTCTCTATTTTTGTACGTTTTAAAGTCCAAAGGTATAAAAAAATCAGTAAAAATATTCATTGCCGTTTTCGTCAGTTTACTCATCCTGATGGCCACACCTGTTATCCTGCTACAATTCAGCTCGGTACAGAACTATCTGGTCGATAAAATTACGAAAGAGCTATCCAATAACTACCAAACCCGCTTCGAGGTGGGTACGATCGACTACACCTTTTTTAATACCCTCCGGCTGAATGATCTGCTAATTGAAGACCAATCAGGTGATACCCTGCTGCAGGCCTCCTCCTTCGATGCTGAATTCAATTTCTGGCAGCTCTTTCACAACCGTATAGCCATCTCGGAAGTAAGCATCGACGAGGTGCACCTTCATCTTCAAAAAGAGAGTGACGGAAAAATGAACTTCAGTTTTCTTTTTAAGGATACCACAGAAAGAAAAGCACGATTCATTGACCTGCAACTCGAAAAGCTTACATTAAAAAATTCCACGCTCGATTACACCAACAATACCCGCCTGAAGAACTACCTTGCGTTTAATCCCGACCGCATGCATTTCAGCGATATTAATGCTGAAATTAGTATTGCGCACTTCAACGCCGACTCTCTCGATGCTGAACTAAAGTATCTGTCGGCTACAGAAAGGTCAGGACTCCATCTTGATCATCTTTCCTTTTTTGTAGAGGGATCGGAAACCGGAGTCACCTTCCATGATTTCCGGCTGGAACTTCCCGATTCGGAAATAAAACTAAAAACAGTGGAACTGAAAGCTAAAAGCATGAAAGAAGTGTTCAGACTCCACCCCTCCATCACCGCCAACATACCGGTGAAAGATGCCCGGATTGCCCTGAATGATATAAAAGCCTTTTTTCCGGGCTTTGCCGGATCCCGTGAATCAGCTACCATAAGTGCGTTACTTACCGGGCGACTTGCTAACCTTAAAATTCAGGATATTACAGTCGACTATGCCAAATCGCTTCGTATGGAAGCCTCTGTCGAAGTCAACGGACTACCCAACCTGGAAGAATCGTTCATCTACGCTAACGTTAACAAGGTACAGATCAACCACGGCGAATTACAGGATTTGGTTTCCCGCATCCAAAACCGACCCTTCCTCTTACCCGAACCGGTTCGGCAACTAGGTCTTATCAACTATCATGGTAATATAACCGGGTTCTTAAGCGATCTGGTTGCCTTCGGAATAATCAAAACCAACCTGGGGAATATTTCTTCCGACATCTCGCTCCGTTTCGAAAATCACCTCCGCGATCTGTATTATAACGGAACACTTCGTACCCGCCAATTCGATCTTGCCCGCTTCCTGTCGAACGACCAGCTTGGAAAGATCGACCTCACAATGAATACCAAGGGGACTAAATTGATGGATGCATCGCTCAGGGGTACCATGACTGCTACCGTCGGACAAATCGACTTCAATAACTACAGTTATACGAATGCAGCCTTCATCGGCGAATACGATGGTACAGGTTACAACGGAAACATCACCATTAAAGACGAAAATATAGATGCTGATTTCACTGGCATACTCGACTTTCGGAATCCGCAATTACCAGTTTTCAACTTCGACCTGAAGATTAACAACACCAACCTGCACGCGCTTAATCTCCTGCCTCAGTACCCCAACTCCCGGCTCACCTTCAGGGGTACTACCAATCTTACCGGTAGCAATCTTGATAACCTGAACGGAAACCTTAGGTTGGAAGACATTTCCTTTCATTACCTGAATGACAGTTTGCAGACCGGCGAAATCAACTTTAACTCGGTTACCGACAGGGATTATACCCATATAAGTGTGAATTCCGACTTTCTCACCGGTTCGTTCTCCGGCGACTTCAAATACAGCACTATCGGAAACACCTTCCGGATGGTGCTGGCACGGTACTTACCCTCCCTGGCACTAGGGGACAACGACAGAAAATACATTCCCAACAATGTACATATCGACTTAAAACTGGTCGACACCGACGAAATTGCAAGGGTATTACGCCTACCTTACCAGTTAGGGGGCGTAGCAACAGTAGTGGGCGACATCAACGAATCTACCAATAAAATTGAGGTGAATGCCAACCTGGATGCACTTGCAACCGGCAACCAACATTTCGAAAACTTTTCCATTAACCTCGCCAACAACCGGCAACAACAATTGGTTTTAACCGGACGAACACAACTCTACGACCGCAAAGCCGATGCCCGCAATTTTGTATTTTCGGCCAATGCTTCCAGGGATATCCTGGATGCTCGTCTGATCTGGCATAACAACGAAGCCATCACCAATGCAGGCGAAATTAATACACGGACCCGTTTAAGTCGCGAAGAAGACGAACTCGTCGTGCTGAGTCGCGTTTTACCCACCGAAATTATTATCTCCGACTCCATCTGGAATATGAGGGCTTCGGAAATGAAGTTCCGTAAATCAGAAGGACTCGACATACGTAATTTTATGTTCGAAAGTCAGAGTCAGTTTATTCATATCAACGGCCGTGCCTCGGATCAGCGAACCGACAGCGTGCTGGTATCTATGAACGATCTGAACGTCGACTATATCTTACGACTTGTCAAGCTCAAGGGCATTGCCTTTGGAGGAATAGCAACCGGCGACCTGGTACTCTACAGTTTATTTAAAGAACCCATTTACCTCGCCGACGTATTCGTCGAGAACCTTTCTCTCAACCAGGCAATAATCGGCAACGGGGTAATCAATACACACTGGAACGAAGAGCACCGGCGACTCGACTTACGCGGAGAAATTCTTCGTGGCGATAATGTTGAAGTTGCAACTATCGGTGGACATTATAAACCCTCAACCGATTCGCTTGACCTGCAGATCGATGCCAAAGCCTTCCCGGTTGATTTTCTGAACCGTTACTTTGAAGGGGTGGCAAGTAATTTCAGCGGCCAGGCAGCCGGTGATTTCCGTATCTACGGACCTACAAAGCAACTTCGCTTTGCCGGCGACCTGATGGTGAACAAAGGTCAGGTTACCATCGACATACTTCAAACTACCTACCGCTTTAACGACAGAGTGGTGCTTACACCTTATAATATTGGTATCAACGCTCTCACCATGTATGATACTGAAGGTAATACTGCCCGCGTGCAGGGGAATATTGGTCACAATGGTTCGTTTGATAAAATGGAATACGATGTGAATATCCTTACCGACAACCTGATGGTAATGAATACCACCTCTACTGACGATGACTTTTTTTACGGGAAAGCGTATGCGAGCGGACAAGCACGTATCTTCGGCGACTTCTCCGAAGCGAACATCGTAGTGAATGGTGTATCCCGCCCCGGCACCAAATGCTATTTATCCATGGCCAGCTCTTCCTCAGTGCTCGAAGGTGACTTTATCCGCTTTGAACAAAAAAAGGATACACTACCTACTGCCGAAGAAACCGAATCAGAACGCAAACGCTTGTTCACTGAAGCCAATCGTTTCAATGTAAAAACCGACATACAGATAGAACTAACCCCCGATGCCGAAATCGAACTTTTCGTCGATCCGCGAGCAGGAGATAAGATTACCGGACGTGGCAGAGGAAACCTTCGCATACGATTCGACACTTTTTCCGACCTGGAATTGTTCGGAACAGTAGAACTCGAACAGGGTAATTACCTTTTCACACTTCAAACTGTAATCCGCAAGGAATTCAGAATTAACAGCGGCAGTACGATAGCATGGACCGGCGATCCCTTCGAGGCGCAGGTAAATATAACCGGATATTATCCACTTACCGCTTCACTCACCGACCTGCTGGAGCCCGGCGAACTACAACAACTTACTTCCCGGTCGACTGTGCCCGTGCATTGCCTGTTGTACCTGACCGACGACCTTATGTCGCCTACTATACGTTTTGGCATCGATTTACCTTCGAGCGACGAGAGTATTAAAAGCAGGGTTACTAATATTGTAAATACCGAAGAGATGATGAACAGGCAGATCCTCTACCTGCTGCTGTTCCATAAATTCTTTACCCCCGATTACATGCGTACAACCGCTGCTGTGGGAGTGAACGAGGGACTCTCATTCGCTACTGCTACCTTTAGCGCGCAGGTAAACAACTGGATACAAAGCACCCTCAATACGAATATCTTTTCCATTGGTGTCGACTGGCAAAAAACAAATGCTGAGTCGGACGAAGTAAAAGCTCAAATCCTGATTCAACCCAACAACCGCCTGGTTATTAACGGGAATATTGGCTACAGGAACGATAATATCAGTGAGAACAAATTCATTGGCGACTTCGACCTCGAATACAAATTAATTGAATCGGGAAAGTTACGGTTCACCGCCTATAACCATACCATCGACAGGGCACAGCTGCGTGAAGCTAAAACAACCCAGGGAATAGGTCTTATTTACCGCGAGGACTTCAACAATATGAGCGAAATGGTTGCTTATTACTGGGAACTTTTCAAAGGAATTTTCGAAAAGAGTAAGAATGAGAAAGAAGTACCCGAACCGGCAGGTACTGAGTAAAGAAATAAAAAAGAGCTATTGTCGAATGACAATAGCTCTTTTTTTAAAACCTTCACTGCAAAAGCAGTTTATTTCTTTTCCATCCGTTTTGCATAACGGTTCATGAACTTGTCAACACGTCCTGCAGTATCCACCAAATTCGACTTGCCAGTATAGAAAGGATGTGATGAACTGGAGATTTCCAATTTAACAAGAGGATAAGATACACCGTCGATTTCGATGTTTTCTTTTGAGTTTACGGTTGAACGGGTAAAAAATGTATCGCCATTCGACATGTCTTTAAACACTACGGTGCGATAAGTTTCCGGGTGAATTCCACTTTTCATATCTAATTATTTATATATTTTCGTATACTTACATTTGGGCTTGCAAAAGTACAATAATTTATTGAAATAAAAAACATTCACTTTAAAAAAATATTCTCCGGATAGCTAACATTGGTAAGATACAGACCGTGAGCAGGCATCGACACACCTGCCTTGCACCGATCGTGGGCCTCTACTACAGCTCGCAATTCATCAATATTCATTCGACCACCCCCAACCTCGAGCAGGGTACCGACAACCGATCGCACCATATTCCGTAAAAAACGATCCGCGCTTATCTCAAACACCCAACCCTCATCAGCAGGAATCCAGCAAGCCTTGTACAATTTACAGATATTGGTTTTTGCATCGGTATGCAACTTGCTGAAGCTGGTGAAGTCGCTATATTCCATTAACACGGCTGCAGCCTTATTCATCGCTTCAAAGTCGGGCAAGTGCATCAAACGCACCGACCTGTTCCCGGCAAATACATTCTTACCAATATGCACGTGGTATTCGTAGCTTCTTGAGAGCGCATCAAAACGGGCATGGGCATCAGCCTGCACGGCTTTAACATCATGCACGGCAATATCACGGGGAAGAATACTGTTCATGCGCTTTACAAAGGCCGGTGGCAAAACCGCCTCTGTATCAAAATGGGCTACCATCTGCCGGGCATGCACCCCGGCATCGGTACGACCGGCAGCTGTAACCGGAATCGCTTTTTGGAATAACACTTCCAGCGATCGTTCCAGCACTTCCTGTACCGAAATTCCATTTGGCTGAACCTGCCAACCATGATAAGCAGTCCCGTTATAGGAGAGATATATAAACCAACGCATAGGATTCTGTTAAAGGTGCAAAGGTAATCATTTATGTTTTACACCCGATTTCAGTTGTTTAATTTCCTTCAGGTTCATGCGGTAACTTTGGGAAGTACAGGTCCCTGGTTTTTCTTCCCCCTGAAACAAAAGCAACTCGTCGTTCACCACTGCTGCCGCAGCACCGGCACGGGCAAAGGCCCTGTTTGTCAGCACTTCTTTCCACTTCTTCTCTTCTATATCATATACAAGCATCTTCGGGTGAAAAGCAGGCTTATGAGACGAATGCTCATTGCTTTGGAAAATCAATTCTCCATAGCTGTTATCCCCCAGCAGCGAATGAAGCAGCAAAACCTCATCCACTCCTCCGGTTACAATCAACTGAGTTTTGTTCCACACCGACATTGTTCCGCCGGTAAGCGATATAATTCTTCCTTTCTTATCTTTCGGAGGTGCCAGACTTGTCCAGCTATCGAGTTCTGTATCATACAGCAATCCGTCGGGCATCACACAGACCGTACTTCCGTCGGCTGCCACCGCATAACCACCCCACAGGTAGAGATGCGTGCGACCAAAACGCTCCACTGCTACCATTACCGGCTGAATGCGCGGTTCGCCGGGAAATACCGATACCAGTTGCCAACCCGGGTCAGGGTTGTCGAGGTTCATACAGTACAGTTTATTGGAAGCAATTCCATTGGCACGACCGCCTGCAATATAAACCATCGGACCGGCAACAGCAACTGCCATTCGGTCCATGGGCTCGGGTAACGAAGACAATGATTCGATTACCGGCAGTTCACCGGGATAAAACCGATACAAGTCAACATCGGTCTGACTCCCCTTCCGGCCTTCACCACCTATATAAACGAAACCATCTTCCCAGGCCACCGCCACGCCATGTGCCAGTGGCTGACGCAAGCGACCACTCAGCTCCCACTCGTTTCCTGTAAAACGAAACACGTTTGGATAGAACTCCTTTTCGTTTGCAGGACTCCCCAACAATCCGGTGTAATTAGTTCCCCCGATCACATACACCCCCGCATCAGAACCGACCATGTGCGCAGCAGCAACGCCCGATACCGTTTCAGTGGTGGCAACGGGGAAGTCGGGCAGCAGACTCATCCATTCAGGCTGACCGGCTACCAGCTTCGACTGAAGCACAATGAAAAGAACCACTAAACCATGTATCCTCATATACTAATTCCTAGTTGTTTAAACGCCAACTTGCCAGACGCAATTCAATCACGACTGGCAAGTCAACAGGTGAAAAACAGCGAAAACTCATTTCGTATGCTCCACCCAAATCAGGTTTTCCGTTTCAAAACCAAGTTCACGGGCAACCTTCAGATAACTCTCCTTCACATCGTCGGGAATCGAAGGAGTACGCGACAAAATCCACAGGTACTCCAGACTACTACCTGAAATCAGGGCATATTGATAATCGGGGTCCAGTGCTATAACGTTATAACCTCCATAAAAAGGGCCAAAAAATGACACCTTAAGACGGGCTTCAGTGGCATCATTGACAAACTTAGCCTTCCCGATCGATTCTTTCCACTGGCCCTTCACATAGTTGAACCCCCGGTTTACTACCTTTATCGAACCATCCTCGTTTACCGAGTAGTTTGCAGTAGTATTATTGAGGTTCTTTTCAAATTTAAAATCGAAACGGGCTACTTCGTACCATTTGCCCAGGTAACGCTCCTGATCAAAAGGCTTCACCGGCACTGCACCCTCGGGCACGGGTAAAGTCTTACATGCGCTTAGCATGACAAGTAAACTTACTGCCATCATAAGATACATCTTTGTTTTCATAGGCTTAACTAAACAATTTCTCAATTTGTTCCTTGTACCGCTCTTCAATTACGTTACGTTTAATTTTCAGGGTAGGTGAAAGCATTCCGTTAGGTTGCGTCCATTCATCAGGCACAAGAATCCAGCGTTTTACCTGTTCAAAATCACCAAAATTATGGTTGTATTTCTTGACTTCTTCAGCATAACGTTTCAGAACCACCGGATGCTGGATTAATTCTTCTATAGTTGCAGCATCTACGCGATGAATTTTAGCCCACGACTTCAGATAAGCGCTATCAGGAGAGATAAGCGCAGCGGCAAACTTTTTGTTTTCACCCAACACGATCATCTGGTCTATCAGGGGCGATTCCATAAACTTCGATTCAATGGCCTGCGGGTTTACATACTTACCAAACGAAGTCTTGAATATACTTTTCAACCGACCGGTAATAATTAACTGACCAGCCTCAGTAAATCTTCCGGTATCGCCGGTATGCAACCAGCCATCAGCATCAATAACCTGAGCTGTCAACTCCGGATCACGGTAATAACCCAGCATCACATTATGACCGCGGCACATGATCTCGTCGCGTTCACCCAGCCGCACTTCAACTCCGGGCAACGGTAAACCTACCGTACCGAACCTGCGACCGTTTTTACCCCGCTGACTTACAGCAATTACCGGCGACGACTCACTGAGCCCGTATCCTTCAAACACCGGCATTCCTATGGCCGAGAAGAAAGAAGCCATGTGCGGCTGAATAGCCGATCCGCCCGAAACTACTATATCGAAGTTTCCTCCAATGGCAGCTCTCCACTTCGAATAGATTAGCTTATCAGCCAGCTTCAACTGCCACTGTTTCCAGCCGCTCATACCTTCCAGCTGATAGGTGGTTGCCAGGTTGAACGCCCAGAAGTACAATTTACGTTTTAAAAATGGTTGTTTCTTGCCGGCAAGGTAAAGCTTGTCGAAGATCTTTTCCAGTAAGCGGGGCACTGCCGACATCATCGTCGGATTCACTTCTTTAATATTGTCGGCTATAGTTGCCAGACTCTCGGCATAGTACACCGACATACCCAGGAACTGGTACAGGTATACCAGCATTCGTTCGTAGGCATGACACAAGGGAAGGAAACTAAGACTGGTTTTGCTCCAGCCCGACGGGGTAGTCTTCAGGTTTTCAAGCTGACCAACAATATTACTGTGCGATAACATCACCCCTTTAGGGTTGCCTGTTGTACCGGAGGTGTAGATAATAGTAGCCATATCGCCGGGTTGAATCGCATCCTTCAAAGCCTTCAGCTTATCCGGATCCTGATTTTCTTTGCCCAACTCAATCAACTGATCAAGGAACTTGTAATCACCATCGGTTTCGTCGAACACATAAATCGCCTTCAGTGTTGTCACATCCGGCAATACAGGTTCGAGCTTGCGTCGTAAGTCCTTACCTTCGATAAAGATCATCTTCATCTCCGCATGGTTAAGAATATACCGGTAGTCTTCCTGACTAATAGTCGGGTAAATAGGAATTGAGATGGCTCCTATCTGCATAATAGCCATATCCAGCATGTTCCACTGCGGACGGTTACCACTCACAATACCGATATTATCACCGGGCTTAACCCCCAGCTTAAGCATTCCGTAACTAATATAGTTAGTCAGCTCAACATACTCCTGTATGCTGTATTTACGCCATTGACCGTTTCTTTTATAGGCCAGAGCAGCATCCTGTTGTGGATAGTTCTCCAGGTAGTTATCCAGCAGATCAAATATTCTTGTTACCCTCATAATGATAATTAATTAACAATAACTTGTATTTCGTCCAAAAGTATAAAATATTTGTAAGAAAACCACAAAAGCTACAAAAAAACTTCCCGAAGCATTCAGCTTCACAACTGAATATCAAGCCGGAAGCGACTCTCAGAGGTATTTATAAACCATGTATACGGCTACCACAACGAGGAAAAAGGCATATATCTTTCTGAATTTATCCGAAGGCAGGCGCACTCCGAGGATAGATCCCAGCAAGGCACCGGCAAATATTCCTCCGGCAATCAGGGCAGCTGCCAGAATATTAAGGTGACCAGCTTCGGCATAAATTAAAACACCCGGTAATCCTACGGGCAACTGCAACGCAGCCAGCGAAGTAGCTACGGCCATCTTGGGCGAATACTTAAACACACTCATCAAAAGAGGCACAATTATTATTCCTCCACCCTTGCCAAAGAGTCCGGCAAACACCCCTGCTCCGAGTCCCACGGCAACAAATAACCACAGCGGATAGTGCTTATCAGGTTCCGGCCCGGCAACTACGGGCTTTGCTTTCTTAAAAAAAGAAGGTATATCCGTATAACTCACAGCTATGTACAGCAAAATGAGTACGTAGAGAGTTGAAAGTAACTTTTCACTTATATTGACAGCAATTTCGCCCCCGAAGAAGGAACCTATAAACAATCCCAGCGCAATCCAAAGCGATTCCTTAACATTAACATGTCCCGCTTTGTAGTACGACCACACACCAAGAACACCTACGGGAAGCAACATGGCAGCCAACGAAATGGCATTTGCATCCAGTATTTCCAGTCCGAAGAAGATGATCAGCGATGGCACAAGTACTATTCCGCCACCAATTCCAAACAAACCGGACAATATTCCGGCTGCCAGTCCCAATAAAATATATCCTACCTCCGTCATTCCTGTCTTTTTGATTATTTCAGCCGGCAAAGGTATTCATTTTTAACCCCTGTAGCGAAAAGTCGCGGGGCAGTCGTCGGGTTTTTAAGATTATTTGTACATTTGCCTGTGAATAACCCCAAACACTATTACCATGAAACGCACCCTGCTTCGAATCGGCATCCTGATGATTGCACTGGCAATTGCCGGCGGACTGTTTTACGTTCACCTGCTTACCCCGGTGATTACAGGTTATGCTGCCAAAAACCTGGCCTCCGGTATCTTTGTTGCGAACCGTAGTCAGGAAAGCGTCGAAAACACCGATCTCAACTTTTCCTTTATCCGCTTCACCTCCAACTCTGTCGACACGATCAACAAAGAAGTCACCAGTCGCTTTCTCTGGGCTAGCTCCAAAGCAATCTACATCGACGGCTTCGGGTGTACCCTGGTGAGGGATTTCACCGAAGATGAAATCCGCAACCGCCCCTATACCATCGTGCCGCTACCCGATGTTGATCCCGACACGATCGACTGGCCCGCGGGGGATCGTATCAGTGACACAGTGCCTGCAGGCGTTGATACCGACAAACTGAAGCTGGCACTGAATCGCGCCTTTGCCGATACCGCCGGTACTAAAGGTACCTTTGCAGTGGCCATCGCCTATAAGAACCAGCTGATTGCCGAACGCTACAAGGAAGGATTCTCGCCCGACAACCGTTTCCTGAGCTGGTCGATGGCAAAGAGCATTACCCACGCCCTTACCGGCGTACTGGTAAAACAGGGAAAACTGGATATCCACCAGCCACTTCTCTTTAGCGAATGGCAAAACGACCATCGCTCATCGATTACCATCAATCACCTGATGCACATGAATGCCGGTCAGGAATGGAACGAAAACTACGGCGACCTATCGGATGTCACGCTAATGCTCCACAAGGCCGGCGATATGGCTCGCTTCTCCATCAACAAACCAGCAGCTGCCCTTCCCGATTCAATCTGGCTCTATAATTCGGGTGCTACCAATATAGTTACTCTTGCCATACGGAATACCTTCGACGATGAAGCCGAGTATTTCGCCTTCCCGCGACAGGAACTGTTTAATCCTCTTGGAATGCGCAGTGCTATTTTCGAAACCGACGCTTCCGGCAACTTCGCCGGATCTTCCTATATCTATGCCTCCATGCGCGATTACCTCCGCTTCGGGTTGCTCTACCTTAACAAAGGGATGTGGCAGGGCAATCAGTTGCTACCCGAAGGGTGGACCGATCTGGCTGCAGAACCTGCTGCGGGATCGGACGGACAGTACGGTTCCTTTTTCTGGCTGAACCGGTCGGGCGATTATCCCGATGCTCCAGCCGATCTGTTTATGTGCCGGGGGCACGACGGACAATACATCTATATTATCCCGTCGATGGAGCTGGTGATCGTGCGCACCGGCTTCTCCAAAAAAGGTCAGTTCGACACCAATGCTTTCGTTAAATCCATCTTAAATTCTATCCATCACCACTCATGAAACAACTCTTTTTACTTTCATTCATTCTTGGATTTTTTTTCACTACCTCAGCAAAGGAATATACGCTGCAGTCGCCCGACAACCAGTTAACACTTTCCATCTCGGTAGAGAAGGATATCCGCTACTCGGTAAGTTCAGCGAACCAGCAAACCCTCATTGCCCCCTCGACTATCGGCATGCAACTGAGCGATGGTACCAACTGGGGCACCAACACAAAGGTTAAACGCTCTAACCTGATTACCCGCAACGAGGTGATTTCGACCCCCGTGCATTTTGCTTCGGAAGTTAAAAACCACTACCGGGAACTGACACTCGAGTTTCGGGGCGACTGGGGATTGCGCTTCAGGGCTTACAATGATGGGGTGGCCTACCGCTTTTTCTATACCGGGAAAAAACCGGTACAGGTTAAAGGCGAGGAACTGGCTATGCGTTTTCCCGGCGACTACTACACCTTCACTCCCTACGTGGCCAACCGCTCCGATGGTAAAAAGGAAAGTTTCGAACAGCAGTTTCATAACTCCTTCGAGAATACCTATGTACATACGCGCCTCTCGGACCTAAACCCCGACAAGCTTATTTTTCTTCCCATCCTTATCGATGCAGGCAATGGCACGAAGATCTGCTTTACCGAGGCCGACCTCGAATCCTATCCGGGTCTGTACCTGAATAAATCCAACGAGCCTGCTACCCTGCAGGGCGTACTTCCTGCCTACCCTGCAACAACACAGGATGGCGGTCATAATAACCTCCAGACCAGGGTGACACAACGCGAGAACTACATCGCCCGCGTCGGTGGCGCCCGTGAATTTCCCTGGCGTACGGCAATTATAACTACTGCCGACAAAGACCTGGCTGTTAACGACATGACCCTGCGACTGGCCTCTCCCAACCGAGTGGGTGATATAAGCTGGATAAAACCAGGTAAGGTGGCGTGGGACTGGTGGAACGACTGGAACCTGTACGGTGTCGACTTTCAGGCAGGCATCAACAACGCAAGCTATAAGTACTACATCGACTTTGCTTCCAAAAAAGGAATCGAATACGTAATCCTCGACGAGGGATGGGCTGTCAACCTGCAGGCCGACCTGTTGCAGGTGGTTCCTGAAATCGATATCAGGGAGCTGGTCGACTACGCCAGAGAACGCAATGTCGACATTATTCTGTGGGCAGGCTATCGTGCATTCGACCGTGACATGGAAAATGTGTGTCGCCACTACGCTGCTATGGGTGTGAAAGGCTTTAAGATCGACTTTATGGACCGCGACGACCAGGCCATGGTCGACTTTATCTATCGTGCAGCCGAAACAACGGCACGCTACAAGATGCTGGCCGACTTCCACGGAATGTATAAACCTACTGGCATTCAGCTCACTTACCCGAATGTGATAAACTTCGAAGGAGTATTCGGACTGGAACAAATGAAGTGGTCGCCCGAGTCGGTCGACATGGTAGGCTACGACGTTACCGTACCCTTTATCCGCATGGTCGCGGGTCCGATGGACTATACCCAGGGTGCTATGAAGAATGCAGCCAGGGGAATGTTCCGACCCATCCACTCCGACCCGATGAGTCAGGGTACCCGTTGCCGTCAGTTGGCCTTGTATGTTATCTACAACTCGCCCCTTAATATGCTATGCGACAGTCCCTCCGAATACCTCAGCGAACCGGCGTCCACCGATTTTATTGCCAACATACCGGTGGTATGGGACGAGAGCAAGGCTATCAACGGAGCAGTGGGCGAATTCGTTACCCTTGCCCGGCGCAACGGCAAGCAATGGTACCTGGGTGGCATTACCAACTGGAACCAGCGGCAGGCCGAAGTGAAACTCGACTTCCTTAGCCCCGGCAGGGAGTATACGATGACACTCTACAAAGATGGAGTAAATGCCGCTAAAAAAGGAACCGATCATGTGATCGAGCAACGAATCGTCAACTCCACTACCCTGCTTCAGGTACCCATGGCACCCGGGGGCGGATTTGCAGCTTCGTTTGAGTAAGAAGACCCCCTTATACAACAAGAGCCGCATCCTTCTGAAAGGGTGCGGCTCTTGTTGTTATAAACAGTCTTAAGGTTTCATCTGACCATCCGTATGTACTTCTTTCGAGTTGATACGTACATTTTCAAAGTGTACCCCCCCGGTTTTACCGGTAAAGCGGTTAGCACCCGACAATACATTCTCAAAGCTGCAATTCGTCAACGTTATATTTTGAATGTTTGCGCTGGTTTCCAGTCCGTTGAGCAGCACTCCGTAGCGACTCTTACCCGACTGCACATTTTCCATGTGTACATTACGAACCACAGGATCGAAGCTACGATCGCATACTTCACGCGGCTCGTATACCAGGTTGATGCGCAGCACCGCCTCCTTCACTTCACCTACCTGTATATTACGTACGAAGATATTTTCGATAGTACCACCACGGCAATTACTGGTTTTAATACGGATGGCGCGGTCGAGGTTCGGACTATCCATGATGCAATTCTCGACAAAGAGGTTTTTAAAACCACCGGAAATTTCACTACCAATCACCACGCCACCATGACCGTCGTTCATTTTGCAGTTACGCACCACAATGTTTTCACTGGGCACATTCCAGCGTCGGCCATCGTTGTTCCGTCCACTTTTAATAGCGATACAATCGTCGCCTGTATTAAACACACAATTTTCTATCAGCACATTCCTGCACGATTCAGGATCCAGTCCGTCGCTATTCGGACCATGACTCTGAATATCCACGCCCCTTACAATCACATTCGAGCAGAACATAGGATGCAGCACCCAGAATGGAGAATTCCTGATCGTAAGATCCTCAATCAGCACCCTGTTGCAGTGGATAAAGTTCACAAAAGGAGGACGTAAGGCCTCTTCAGGACGCATCACCCGGCGATCCACCGGCTCCCCATTTTCAGCAGCAGCAAACAGTCGGTCGCGCCCGCCACTGGTAATCTGATCAGGCATACCGGGGATCGAATAGCCTCCACCCTTCATATACCACCACTTATCAGCTGCACCCTGTCCGTCGAGCACTCCTTTACCGGTAAGCGCAATATTCGTTTCGCCGTAGGCATAGATCAACGGATGCGCGTTGTAGCAATCAATCCCTTCCCAGCGTGTCAGTACAGCCGGGTAATAATAACTCTCATCGGTCGTAAATTGAAGCGTAGCCCCTTCCGACACATGGAGGTTCACATTGCTCTTCATGCGCAGCGGGCCCGTATGAAACGTTCCGGCAGGAACCACCACTGTACCGCCACCAGCCTGATTACAGGCAATAATAGCATTATTAATAGCCTCGTGATTAAGCACCTGCTCATCATTCGCCACCGCTCCGAAATCGGTAATCACAAACGTCCGCTTCGGAAACTTAGTCCTCTCTATCGACCGTACAATTCTGTCGGCCTGTTTAAACGCCTTTTTCATCTGACTTGCCTGCAGCGCTCCACCGGCAGCAAGAGCAATCATCAAAACTACAACAACAACTTTTCTCATTCAATGTAACTAATCAAATTAATAATTAACAGTACAACCCACAGTGAATACTGCCGACAGGATAGTATAAAACGAAGACAGACGGCACAGATGGCGGATTACATATTGTTTATACCTAATTTAAAGAACGAAATTTGCAGCTTTTTGTACTTACTTTAAACCGGTATCAACCATGCTGCAATGATATGCGAAACTAATCCGAGCAGCACAAAAACATGAAAAACAGTATGCATAAACTCGCGCTTTGCGAGGGCATACAACAACGCACCCACGATATAAAATATACCACCGATGCCCAGCCAATATAAGGATGCAAGAGCATCAATTGCCAGGGCCACTTCGACCATGGGTTTAATGGCGATAAAAGCCACCATGCCCATTAGTACATACGAAGCGGTTTTGAGGTGGTTGTTGGCTTTGAGACCGCGAAAATTAAGTCCGATTCCGATAAGGGCAATAAGCCATACAAGCGCAAACAAACCCCATCCCCAACAACCTTCGTTACGGATCAGAATTAGGGTAAACGGAGAGTAACTGGAAGCTATGAGCAGGTAAATGCTGGCATGGTCCAAATACCGCAACTTCTTTTTGCGTTCGGGTTGCTGTGAATAATGATAAACTGTCGATGCTGTCATGCATACCATCATGCCGATGCCGAAGATGGAATACGCAACCACTGCCCATGCATTTTCGGCTTCCATCGCCCGTTTTACAAGCAGCAGTGTGGCAATTGCTGCAATTAGCACTCCGAATGCATGGGTCAGGTAGTTCGCCTTTTCTTCCCGCTTACTGTACGTTTTCATCTTTTCCATAGCATTCTCTATCGGCTTTTAACTTCAAATAATCTCAATACCATTTTTTCTGCACAATTCCAAAGCCATTTCACGAAGGCGGAATTTCTGAATCTTCCCGCTGCCCGTCATAGGGTATTCGTCGACAAAGAAAACGTAGCGGGGAATCTTGTACTTAGCAATATGTTCCCTGCAGTAATCGCGCACGTCTTCAGTACTTAGGTTATAACCCTCTTTCTGAATAATAAAGGCACCCACATCTTCGCCGTACCGCCGCGAAGCAACCGCTATAACCTGAACATCCTTCACTCCCGGCATGCGGTAGAGGTAATCTTCCACCTCTTTCGGGGAGATATTCTCCCCTCCCCTGATGATGATATCCTTGATACGACCGGTGATGCGATAGTTTCCATTCGCATCTTTCACACCCAGATCACCCGAATGCATAAAGCCATTGGCATCGATCACCTGCGCCGTAGCTTCGGGATTTTGGTAGTAGCCCTTCATAACGTTATACCCTCTGCAGCATATCTCGCCTGCAACGCCTGTGGGGCACTCCCTGCCTGTTTCGGGATCGAGCACTTTCACTTCGGTAAACTCATACTCCCGTCCCACAGTAGTACAGCGCACATCAAAGGGATCGCCGACACGAGTCTGAGTCATCCCCGGCGATGTTTCCGTCATCCCGTACACGCTGGTGAGGTCCATGAACATTTTTTCGTTCACCTGTCGCATGAGCTCCTCCGGACACAGCGCCCCGGCCATAATGCCAGTCCGCAGCGAACGCATATCGAACAGGTCGAACATCGGGTGATGAAGCTGAGCGATAAACATAGTCGGCACCCCATGCAGCACCGTGCACCGTTCTCTGTGCACCGATGCAAGTGTAACAAGTGGATCGAACCGCTCCACCATCACCTGTGTACTGCCATGTGTGAGACAACACATGGTAGCCAGCACCACACCGAAGCAGTGAAACAGCGGCACACAAACACAGCATTTGTCGTTGGCCGTGAATTGCATATGTACGCCCGTGAGATAGCCGTTATTGACAATATTATAATGAGTAAGCATTACCCCTTTCGGGAAGCCCGTAGTTCCGGAGGTATACTGCATATTGACCACATCATGACAAGTAGAGAGCGCCCGCAACCGGTTGAACTCACTGTCGGGTACGTTCTTTCCCAGCAGGAGAATCTCGGCAGTGTTGTACATTCCGCGGTATTTCTCCTGTCCGATATACACCACATTCTTCAATTCGGGGAAGGATTCGGACTTCAACTTTCCCCGTTGGGTCGTTTTCAGTTCCGGCACCAGCTCGTAAATAATATCGGTATAATTGCTTCCCGGTACTCCATCGGTCATGCACAGCGTATGCATATCCGAGTTGAGCAAGAGATAACTCAGCTCCTCGGTGCGGTAGCTCGTATTCACGGTTACCGCCACTGCCCCTATTTTAGCCGTAGCGTACAGGAAAGTTAGCCAGTCGGGCACGTTCTGCGCCCAGATACCGACGTGCGTTCCCCTTGTTACCCCAATATCAATCAGGCCCTTAGCCATATGATCGACCCGCTCGTTAAACTTACTCCAGCTAAAGCGCAGGTCGCGGTCGGAATAAACTATATATTCCTTATCCGGTGTTTGCTGGGCCCAATATTCCAGCCAGTCGCCCAATGTCCGGTCGGAAAGCACAGTTTCAGGTGTGTGTTTCATTGTAATGTGTGATTGTTCATCGAAAAGATTTGCACTGTATTATGCCGGAGAATAAACTACTCCGATTATCGTAGCCCCTGCCTCGTCGTAGGCAGTAACCAGGTGATCCACGATGGAGTCGTAGTAGATGCTGTCGCCCTTATGCAGAATATAATGCTTGCTACCATACTGAACCTTAATGGAACCTTTGAGTACGAAAAGAAACTCCTCCCCCTCGTGGGTAGAAGTGCTTTCGTCACCCTTGCCCGCATGAATCCGGATAAGGAAAGGCTCCATGTTTCGCCCTGCTTTGCTTGCTGCGAGCGACAGAAAGTCCATATGCGAGTTACTACTTGTTTGGTGACTGGTAAAAGTAACCGGTCCCGGCGACTCACTGCCGCGGTTCACGACAGGCCCCAACTCCTCACTATCGTCGAGGAAAGTACCCAGTCGCACACCCAGTGCCCGTGCAATCTTAATCAGCGATGCAAGCGAAGGAATCATTTGGTCATTCCCGCAGATGCGCTGGACCTGCTCCACACTAAGTCCCGCACCTGCCGCCAGCTCTTCGTGCGACATATTCCTGTCGGCACATAAAATCTTAATTTTCTCAGTAATAGATGTCATATTCTTTCGGTTGAAGGGGCAAAAATAAAAGAATCAAATCAGAATGGCAAATATTCGGGTAAAATGACAGCTTACTTACAACTAGTTACTGCTTACCTGATTCGTATTTGAATAAATGTATCAAAATTACACGATGTTGCAACATATTTTATATTCTTAACTGTTCACTCACTCTATTTTTGCATCGTGATTCTTTTCCGGAAATCAGAACACGTAACAAAACAAACAAATGAAAACACATTCAACATTCAACACCACTAAGAAGATCAGACCACCAGGACAAATCTATGCTTACAGTACTAGTAAAGCTGGACTTTTTATTACTTTTATCAGGAAAAACAGACAAATCTAATTAAACACAGATGAAAAAAAAGGAAAAAAACATCTCATGGAAGTATTTGCTCCTCTCGGGGATATTGTTTTTTGCTTCCTCCGTATTTGCACAAAACAGGGCCGTTAACGGGACAGTTACTTCGGCCGGGGATGGTGAACCCTTAATTGGGGTTTCTATTCAACTTAAGGGCACAACAACCGGCACCATTACCGATTTGGATGGACGGTTTACTATAAATGTAGAAGATAATTCAACCCTGATATTCTCGATGGTGGGAATGAAAACAGTGGAGGTAGCTACCGGCAACCGTACAAGTATCAATGTAGTTCTGGAATCGGATACTCAATTGCTCGATCAGGTGATTGTAACCGGATATACCACGCAGAAAAAAGCAGATCTTACCGGTGCCGTTTCGGTGGTTGACATCGATGAAATCAAAAAATCGGCTGAAAACAATCCCATCAAAGCCCTACAGGGGCGGGTGGCAGGTATGACTGTATCGGCCGATGGAAATCCAAGTGGTTCTGCCAGCATTCGTATCCGTGGGATTGGCACACTCAACAACAACGACCCGCTGTTTATTATAGATGGGGTACCCACTAAGGCAGGAATGCACGAATTGAATCCCA
>JAQUYE010000050.1 GCA_028691965.1 Paludibacter sp.
ACTCCTGACGGAGAGGATTCGTCGTCGGATACAGAGATAAACCTGGATGCCGAAGACATGAGTGCTGAGGATCTGGATTTGCTCTCGGTTGAGGACCTGGAAGAGCTCCTCGAGATGTCAATTTCAGAGGAAAAATACGAGTTGGCAGTGAATATACGCGATGCTCTTCTTCGTAAAAAAAATAGCTGATTTAAAGCCTTTCTTAACTTGTTTAATTGAAAAAAAAGAAGTAATTTAGCGTGATTTTTTGAATAGCTAAAAACCCTAAAAATAAAATGGATCAAGAGAGAATTATTAAGGTGAATATTGACGAAGAGATGAAGTCTTCGTACATCGATTATTCGATGTCGGTGATTGTTTCCCGTGCACTACCGGATGTACGTGACGGATTTAAACCTGTTCACCGTCGTGTGCTTTTCGGGATGAACGAGTTAGGAAATAATTCCGATAAACCTTATAAGAAGTCTGCAAGAATCGTGGGTGAGGTGATGGGTAAATACCACCCGCATGGCGACTCTTCCATATATGGAACATTAGTGCGTATGGCACAGCCCTGGTCGTTACGCTACCCGTTGGTAGATGGTCAGGGTAACTTTGGATCGGTAGATGGTGACAGCCCTGCTGCTATGCGTTATACAGAAGCGCGTTTGCAGAAATTGGCTGAAGAATTATTAGTTGATATTAACAAAGATACAGTTGATTTTCAACTAAACTTTGATGATACAATGAAAGAGCCAACCGTTTTACCTACACGTATTCCTAATTTGCTGGTAAACGGCTCATCGGGTATTGCTGTAGGGATGGCCACTAATATGGCACCGCACAACCTCTCGGATGTAGTGGATGCCATAGTAGCGTATGTAGATAACCGTGATATTGACATTGCCGATCTGATAAAGATTGTAAAAGCACCTGATTTTCCGACAGGAGGTATTATTTACGGCTATGCCGGAGTGAAAGAAGCCTTTGAAACCGGACGCGGAAAAGTAGTTATCCGTTCAAAGGTGGACATTGAAGTTGATGCTTCGGGAAGGGATAAAATTATTATAAGTGAAATCCCCTATCAGGTAAACAAAGCAGAACTGATTCGTGCAATTGTTGGACTTATTGAAGAAAAGAAGATTGAGGGAATATCTCACATTAACGATGAATCCGACCGCGAAGGTATGCGTATTGTCGTGGATATTAAACGTGATGCTAACTCTTCGGTAGTGCTGAATAAACTATTTAAGTTTACTGCGCTTCAATCTTCGTTTAGCGTTAATAATATTGCTTTGGTGGGTGGACGTCCGCGTTTGTTGAATCTTAAGGATTTGATTCACTATTTCGTTCAACATCGCCACGAAGTAATTGTACGCCGTACTCGTTTTGAGTTATCCGAAGCTGAAAAGAGAGCACATTTACTGGAAGGATTCATGATTATTCTGGATAATCTCGACGAAGCTATCCGACTGATTCGTGAATCGAAAACGCCGGAAGATGCACGTACAAATTTGATGGATCGCTTCGGATTATCTGAAATTCAGGCAAGAGCGGTAGTTGAAATGCGTCTGCGTCAGTTGACGGGAATGGAACAGGATAAGCTGCGTGCCGAATATGCTGAAGTGCTTGATTTAATTGCCCGCTTGAAAGAAATTCTTGAGAAGGAAGAATTGCGGATGGAAATCATCAAAACTGAATTACTGGAAGTAAAAGCTAAGTTTGGTGATGCCCGACGTACAGAAATCATTTATGCATCTGAAGAGTTTAATCCTGAAGATTTCTATGCTGATGATGATATGATTATAACGATCTCACATCTGGGATATATAAAACGTACAGCGCTTGCTGAATTCCATGCGCAGGGAAGAGGTGGAGTCGGTTCGAAAGGAAGTGATTCGCGTGATGAAGACTTTATTGAATATATCTATCCTGCATCCATGCATAATACCATGATGTTCTTCACTCAGAAAGGACGTTGTTACTGGTTGAAAGTATATGAAATTCCCGAAGGATCTAAAAACTCGAAAGGCCGGGCTATTCAAAACCTTTTGAACATTGAACCAGATGACAAGGTAAATGCATTCATACGCGTGAAAGGGTTGGATGATAAAGAATACATTACATCTCACTACCTGATTTTCTGTACTAAAAATGGTGTTATTAAAAAAACATCACTGGAGGCTTATTCCCGTCCGCGTGTTAATGGAGTAAATGCGATCAATATTCGCGAAGACGACCAGGTAATTCAGGTCCGTATGACCGATGGAGATGCTGAAGTTATAATGGCTAATAAAAATGGTCGTGCGATTCGTTTTAATGAATCTAAAGTGCGCGAAATGGGCCGTACTGCTACCGGAGTAAAGGGAATGCAGCTGGATGAAGATGGCGAGGATGAAGTAGTTGGTATGATTTGTGTAAAGAAAGACTCAGGTGAGACTATCATGGTGGTATCTCAGCAAGGTTACGGAAAACGTACTTTGCTGGATGATGAAAACGGAGAGCCGGTTTATCGTATCACTAACCGTGGAGCAAAGGGGGTGAAAACTCTCAATGTAACTGATAAAACAGGTAAGTTGGTTGCTATAAAAAGTGTAACTGACGAAAATGACCTCATTATTATTAATAAGTCAGGGATAACCATCCGGCTTCGTGTTGCCGATATTCGTGTGATGGGGCGTGCTACTCAGGGCGTTCGACTAATTAACCTTGAAAAGAGGAATGACGAAATCGCATCAGTATGTAAAGTTCTATCTGAAAAGGAAGAAGAACTACCAGAACAGGTATTGGAAGACCCAAATGAAGAAATCACAGAATAATTAAGCATTAACATCAACAATTATTTAAAATTCGACAAAAATGAGAAAAGTCATCGTATCGCTTTTTTTAATACTGAGTGTTTCTGTTGTCTTTGCACAAAAGAAGAACGTTCGTAAAGCAAAGAACCTCAGTTTAATGGAGACTCCTGATTTTAAGGGAGCACGTGAGGCAATAGCCGCTGCGTTCGAAGATCCGACAACTGCTAACCTGCCTGAAACATGGCATGTGGCCGGTATGATTGGGTATAAGGAAAATGAGAACTACTACAAAGACCTTGCACTTGGAAAAACAATTGATTTTGTAAAGAAGGGAGAAGCAATAGTAGAATCTTTCGATTATTTTATGAAAGCTTATGAGCTGGACCAAAACCAGGTTGATAAGAAAGGTCGTCCTGTAAAGCCTAAATTTTCAGAAGACATTGTTTCTAAAATAAAAGAATACTACAACGAAAAGCATAATCTTTTCTATTATGCAGCTACGTTGTTTGATGAAAAGAAAGATTTTGAAGGCGCAATTAAGGCTTTTGAACTTTACATGAAAATTCCTGAAATTCCTTTCATGAAGGACCAGGTAACCAAAGACTCAACTTACTATCAGGTGAAATATTACACTGCACTTGCAGCTCGTAATGCCGGACAGTATGAAAAGGCTATCGCACTTCACGAAGATTTGAAGGACGATAATTATGAAACATTCTATGTTTACCAGTTGCTTTATGATGAATATGTGCATGAAAGTGACACGGTTAACTTCGTTAAAACCCTGAAGGAAGGTTTTGAAAAGATGCCACAGGAACCCTGGTTTATTCAGAATTTGATTAACTACTACCTGTTGAATAATCATATTGAAGAATCCAAATTCTATATCTCTAAAGCTATTGAACTTCTTCCTAACGAGGCAGTGTATCATTATGTAAACGCCAAAATTGAAGAAGCTGAAGGTAATAACGATAAAGCCCGTGCATCCTATGATAAAACGCTGGAACTGGATTCAACCTATGCTGATGCGTACGCAAGTATTGGTGCTTTGGTGATCGACGAAGCTCAGAAGATTCTTGATGATGCTTCGTACAAGTCAGATCGTGAGTTTAACGCAGCTAAAGTAAAATCTAACCAGGTTTTCAAATCAGCACTTACCTATTTCCTGAAAGCAGCTGAACTTAATCCTGAAGAATTGGCTTACAAACGCAACCTGCGTCAGCTATACTATCGTTTAGATATGAGCAAGGAGCTTGAAGCAATTGAAAAGGAATTAGGCTACTAATTACATAGTACACTAATTAAAAGAGGCTGTCATGAAATTTTCACGACAGCCTCTTTCTATATACCTGGTAGTTGTATTTTATTTAAATACTGGTCCGTAGGTAGCACATGCCCGGTAATCCGATCCTTCAGGATCCATACCAAAAGATGCCCACGCACTAGGACGGAAGATATCCTGTTCCTCCACATTGTGCATGCTCACCGGAATTCTGAGCATAGAAGCAAGCGTTATTAAATCTGCTCCGATATGACCATACGAGAAAGCTCCATGATTAGCTCCCCAGTTGTTCATGACACTGTACACATCTTTAAAGTTGTTTGTTTCATTCAATCGGGGTGTAAACCAGGTAGTAGGCCAGGTTTTATCTGTTCGTTCGTTTAAGGTGCTGTGCACTTCTTTTGGGATCTCAACTGTCCATCCTTCAGCAATCTGCATTACAGGCCCCAATCCATGAACAAGATTTATTCGTGCCATAGTAACCGGCATTCCTCCTTTTGATAAGAAATTAGAAGAATATCCACCTCCACGGAAATAACCTGCGTTTGCCGGATACCAGGTAGTAGCTTCGAGGCATTTTTCTGCTTCCTGTTCACTAATCTCCCAGAAAGGTTTCATGGCTGGTTTCCCGTCGAGTGTTTGCTCTCCACTGCCATCCAAGGCAGCAGAACCGGAATTAATGAGATGAATAAGTCCGTTGGCGGCAAGTCCTTCCAGTTTATGACCCGTTACACGTTCCACGGCCTCCGGACTCCAATAGGTTCGAACATCGGCAAACACCTGTGCCGAGTTAGTGAGTAGTTTTCCGAATAACATGGCTACTCCATTCAGCGAATCATTTTCAGTGGCAACAACAAACGATTCGCGGATGCCGTTCCAGTCGAACGATGAATTAAGAAGAGCTTCTGCAAAATCGCCGTTTGGCAAAAAGTCAGTCCACTGACGTTGACCCTGAAATCCACTTGCAATGGCATTGTGGCCAAGTGCTTCTTCCGGGAAACCAAGTTCACGTAATCGGGGGTTACCAATCATCAGGTCACGAATAATCATGGTCATTTTCACAACAAACTCCCAATCCTTGTCAAGTTGTTCTCTTGATTTTTTAAGTGTGCCTTCGTTAAAGTCGGTTCCTTCATTTTTCTTGCAATATTGTTCTGTCCAGGCCATGGCCTTTTTAAACTCTTCCGGATCAAAGATATTAAGTTGTATCCTGCGTAGGACTTCACTCATATCTACAAATTCGTTGCGCATACCAAGATAACGCTGGAAGAAGTCGGGGTTGATGATAGAACCTGCTATCCCCATTGAGACTGATCCAATGGATAAATAAGACTTTCCGGGTAGTGTAGCTGCTGCAATGCCGGCCCGTGTGAAGCGTAGAAGTTTTTCTTTGACGTCAGCCGGAATTGATTGATCACTGTTGTCCTGTACGTCTTTACCGTAAATGCCGAATGCAGGTAATCCTTTCTGTGTATGTGCGGCAAGTGCGGCTGCCAGGTAAACAGCTCCGGGACGTTCGGTACCATTGAAACCCCAAATAGCTTTTGGCATATAAGGATCAGTATCAACAGTTTCATTTCCGTAACACCAACAAGGAGTTACAGTGATAACTAAACCAACACCTTCTTTTTTAAATTTCTCGGCACAAGCAGCTGCTTCATCAACCCTTCCGATAGTAGTGTCTGCAATTACACATTCTACAGGAGTTCCATCTGAATAACGTAGGTTACTGCTTATTAATTCGGCTACTCTTATAGCCATACCCATGGTTTGATCTTCCAGTGATTCTCTTACGCCATTTTGGCGACCATCGATAGTGGGACGAATGCCCACGCGGGGATTATCTCCCTGATACCTTCCTGGTTTTTCTTTCCGTTGTTGTGGAAATGAAACCTTAGATTGGTCAGATTTTTTTGAATTCATATCATTATAAATTAGATAGTTGTTAAATACATTGTTAAGTTGGCATACATGCTGAACTGTTCTGTAAAAGTACAGGATTTCTTATTAACTAACAAGCGTACTTAAGCTAATTAAGCATTATTATAAGAGATTTCTATTTTTCTGATGATGAGTTTAATGCAAAAAAAAAGCAGAGACCATTAAATTGATCTCTGCTTTTAGATAAATAGTGTTAACCCTTTACTTTACGACTGCAATACTTAAGGGGTATTTTAATTGTTTGTTAGTTTGCTGAATAGCAGCTAACCACTGTTTTTGAGTTGGAAATTGCCACTCACTCCATCCTCCTCCAAAGTAGTAAACGAAATCTGAACCAGGTTTATAGTCAGTAAGCAATAAGGCGTGAGCATCCTGAATTTTGTAGGCGCTCTCTTTCGAAGGAAGAACAACTGCAACATAATTCTGTCCTGCATCAACACCAGCATCAGATACTGCCTTTTCTCCATAGATAATTAAGCCTCCTCCTTTTTGGAGTTTACCTTTACCATCATGAAGGAAGATGCCGGTAGCAAGTTGCATGGGCTGTGATGGACCAGTGAGTTTCACTTCTACTTTGTTTAATACAGATCCTGCATCAGACGTAATGGTAACTTCCTGTTTATAGGTCTTTCCTTTTACGGTTACGGTATCATAATAGAGTGTAAACACTGAACGGAGTGGTCCGTTTTCGTGAATTTTATAACTGGAAAAATGATTTCCTACCCACAGTGTGCTGTCGGTGAAAGGAGCAACACCACCCGCACCGAGTGTTTTGCCTACTTTATAGCAATCTAATCCCTGACCGTGATCAATATGATATGATTTTCCATACTTTAATTCGCCTCTGTAAAAGCTGTCTACTACGAGCTCACTGGTTTTCTTTAGCCATAAATCCACTCCGTTTGAAGGATTTTCGGATTTCAGGGCCGGTCCATATACCCGGTATGCTGCGTAGTCATTTTCCCATGCAAAGTCATCTTTCCTTTCCGGCACAAAGCGAGCAAAGGTCTTAGGGGCTACCTCAGTTGATTTTCCGCTTTGTAGGGTGTAAACGTTTTTGGTTCCTGTTTTAACTGTAACAGGAAAAATAACAGCCTGAGGGGTCGTTTTTCCTTTGTACAGGATCTGCACCGGAACTTCCTGATTGCTTGAGTCCTTGATAATTACTGAAGAGGGTAGGGTACCCAATTCTGAAGCTGAGACCTCAATCATTTCATTGTTCCTGTCGAATGGATAGCGATTTGTTACTTCGATGTTAACCTGTGCATGTGAGAATGCTGATACTGTGAGTAAAATTAAGAGAATGTTTTTCATCATATACGTTGAATTAAATATTAATGCTACGTTAGCTATTAGTATGCCAACGTAGCAAAGATAGAATTATTTTGGCTGTTTTCCAATATATGCAAGAATTCCTCCGTCAACATATAGAATATGTCCGTTTACAAAATCGGATGCAGAAGAAGCCAAAAAGATTGCCGGACCCTGTAAATCTTCCGTTGTTCCCCAACGTGCAGCTGGTGTTCTGCCAATAATAAAATCATTGAACGGATGTCCTGCTTCACGCAAAGGAGCAGTCTGAGGAGTAGCAATATAGCCTGGTCCGATACCATTTACCTGTATGTTATGTTCAGCCCACTCTACTGCAAGATTTTTAGTTAGCATCTTCAGTCCACCCTTGGCAGCTGCATAGGCTGAAACAGTTTCTCTTCCCAGCTCACTCATCATAGAGCAAATATTAATTATTTTTCCACCGCCCTTAGAAATCATAGCTGGAGCTACTGCCTTCGAAACAATAAAAGGTCCGTTTAAATCAATGTCAATTACCTGACGGAATTCCTTAGCTGACATTTCAAGAGCAGGAATGCGTTTAATAATACCTGCATTATTAACCAAAATGTCAATTACACCTACTTCTTTTTGAATTTGAGCAATACCAGCATTTACAGCATCTTCGTCGGTTACGTCAAATACATAGCCATAAGCTTCAATACCATCAGCTTTGTAGGCTGCAAGACCTTTTTCTACCATTTCCCGGTTAATGTCGTTGAACACTATTTTTGCACCTGCCTGAGCAAATGCTGATGCCAATGCATAACCAATACCATAGGAACCACCTGTTACCATGGCTATCTTTCCGGATAAATCAAATAATTTCATCTCTTTCTAGTTTTTAAATTAGTTATTAGCGAAGTTCAGTAGGTTTACGGAAATCCTGATCTCCATAATCCAGGTTTTCACCTGCCATACCCCAGATAAAGGTATAATTGCTGGTTGCAGCTGCAGAGTGAATTGACCATTCCGGAGAGATAACTGCCTGGTCACCTACCATCCAGATATGACGGGTTTCAGTAGGTTCACCCATAAAGTGACATACTACTTCACCTTCAGGAACTTCAAAATAAAAGTATGCTTCCATTCTTCGACTATGCGTATGAGCTGGCATTGTATTCCATACGCTTCCTGTTGCCAGTTCGGTCATTCCCATCTGAAGCTGACAAGTTTGAATTACTTCACGTACCAACATTTTGTTAATGTTACGATGGTTGGCAGTCTCGAGAGAACCCAGTTCCATTACTAAAGCATCTGCTTTGGTTACTTTGCGGTCAGGGTAATTACGGTGTGCAGGAGCTGAATTAAAATAAAACTTAGCAGGTTTTGCGGCTTCGTTACTACTAAACTCAACTGTGCGGTTTCCGGCACCCAGGTAAAGCGCTTCTTTGTAATTCAGCTCAAATATTTCACCATCTACAATTACTTTACCTGCTGCTCCTACATTATATATTCCGATTTCCCGGCGAGACAGGAAAAAATCTGATTTCAAAGGGTCAATGGATTCCAGTTGTAATGTTTCATTCACCGGCATAGCTCCACCTACAATTAACCGATCGTACATGGTATAAACCATGTTAACTTCATCTTTGCTGAAGATTTGTTCAATCAGGTGTTCTTTACGTAATCGACTGGTGTCGTACCTTTTAGCATCTTCCGGATGAGATGCATACCTTAATTCATAATTTGTTTTCATTACTTCAACGTTTTTATGTTTATTGGCAAAGATAGCAAATATTTACATAAATTGGTTTACCAATTTACAAAAAAGGACTATTTTTCGTATCTTTGTTTCATGTTAACAGAATTTCTTGCTTCCAGGATAATCCAGGAATTACCTTTTATACCAACTGATCAACAGTCAGAACTGATACGTGAGTTAGCCGAATACCTGGCTCTTGCGGATACTGAGAAAGTGTTTTTATTACGAGGTTATGCAGGGACGGGTAAGACATCTGTTGTCAGTGGTTTAGTGAAAGCCCTGAGTCGGCTGAATCTGAAAGCAGTATTACTGGCTCCGACGGGTAGAGCTGCCAAAGTATTCAGTGCCTATTCCGGTTTCTCAGCGTTTACCATCCATAAAAAAATCTATCGGCAAAAGTCTGCCTCAGAGCCCGTATTTACATTGGCAGATAACAAACATACTGACACCCTGTTTATTGTCGATGAAGCATCAATGATTTCAAACCGGAGTGGTGAACTTGAATTTGGAACAGGTAATCTGTTAGACGACCTGATTCATTATGTGTACAATGGAGCTGGTTGCTCCATGGTGTTGGTTGGTGATACAGCTCAGCTACCTCCCGTATCTCAGGAGAATTCTCCTGCCCTCGACAGGATTGTTTTAGAGGGTTATCATTTAAAGGTACATGCTTTCACTCTTACTTCAGTAGTACGGCAAGCACTTGAAAGTGGTATTTTGTATAATGCAACTTTGCTGCGCCAGGCTCTTAATGATGACCTGACTACCTACCTTCCAGCATTAAAATTAACCACTTTTTCGGATATTAAGGCACTAAGTGGTATGGATTTGATTGATGAAATTCAACAATCCTATGATGGTGTAGGCGCTACTGAAACACTAATTATTACCCGATCAAACAAAAGAGCCAGTTATTTTAATAACGGTATCAGGGGTAGGGTCATACAGAAGGAAGAAGAGATTTCAAACGGCGACCTGCTTATGGTGACCCGTAATAATTATTTCTGGAACAAAGCGTATGCAGAAATTGATTTTATTGCAAATGGTGATATAGTCGAGGTTGTTCGGCTTAAGAGGTTTCGTGAAATGTACGATTTGCGTTTTGCAGAACTCACACTCCGTTCTCTCGATGCAGGGTGGGAGATAGATGCGTTGGTGTTACTGGATTGTCTGCAAGCCGAAACACCTGCGATGATGAATGAACTTGTACAAACCCTTTTTAATAAGGTGCAGGAAGATTATCTGGATATAGGTTCGAAGAGAGAACGATACAAGAAAATGCAGGAAAACGAGTATCTAAATGCACTTCAGGTAAAATTTGCATATTCACTTACCTGTCACAAAGCTCAAGGTGGTCAGTGGAAAAAGGTATTTGTTGATATGAGTATATATCCTGATATGCAAATAGATAGAAATTACTACCGTTGGCTATATACCGCATTGACACGGGCCAGTGAAACGGTGTATCTTATCAATTATGTGCATCCGAAAAAAGGATACAAAGAATAAATAAAAAAGCTTCCGGTACTGTAAAAGATACCGGAAGCTTTTTTTTATGATTGCTGTTTTATTTCAATTCCCAGGCCAGTGCCGATGCACCCAAAATCGCAGCATCAGCTTCTTTTAGTTCGGAGAATAACACCTTTACCTTATTCTTCCACAAAGGCAAAACATTAGCATTCATGTGTTCTACTATTGGTTTCAAAATCAGATCACCTGATTTGGTAAGTCCACCGAACAGTATAATTGCTTCAGGCGCTGAGAAAGCAACAAAGTCGGCTAAAGCTTCTCCAAGAATCTTACCTGTATATTCAAAGATTTCAAGTGCAATCTTGTCACCACCCATAGCCGCATCATACACATCTTTCGAGGTAATTGCATCAGCTGGTATATTACGAAGTAAACTAGCTTCCTTGCTCATCTCCAGTATTTCGCGGGCAGTACGGGCAACACCAGTGGCTGATGCATAGGTTTCAAGACAACCGGATTTTCCACATCCACACATACGACCGTTATTTCGTACAGAGCTTGTATGTCCCAGTTCACCTGCAAAACCATCGTTCCCATACACTAATTTTCCATCAATTACAATACCACTGCCTACTCCGGTACCCAGGGTAATCATAATAAAATGTTTCATTCCGCGGGCGGCACCATAGGTCATTTCACCAATTGCAGCTGCGTTAGCGTCGTTGGTAAGAGCGATTGGAAGTCCGAATTTATTGGTCATCAACTCCGAAAAAGGAACTTTTCCTTTCCAGGGTAGGTTGGGTGCATGTTCTATCGTTCCTGTATAGAAATTACCGTTAGGGGCACCGACTCCAATTCCTTTAATTTTTTCTTTACCACCAGCTTCCTCAATTAATTTATTGAGTTCAGTATGCAGATCATCAATGTATAAATTAATGTCATCGTGAGTTGAGGTCTTAATTGCACTTTTTGAAATTACATTCCCCCGGGCATCCACAACACCAAAAACGGTGTTAGTGCCTCCCATATCGATTCCTATTACATAGGGCTTGTTCATAAGACTATAGTATTAAATTCAATTAGTCAGTAGGAATATCTTTATTCACATTTTTACTGCCGATGACGGCATACCAGAGCATATAAGCTACACAGGCAAACATTACCCAGTAACTGTTCATGTATCCGAAATTATCAGCAACACCTCCCTGAATAAGCGGAATAATACCGCCACCACTTACCATCACCATAAAAATTCCTGATGCAGCTTCGGTGTATTTACCAAGTCCTTCAACCGCAAGGTTAAATATACTACCCCACATAATTGAAGTTGATAAACCGGTAAGTACAATAAAGAGAATACTGATAGGCATCTGAGTAGTTTCAAAAGCAAAGTTGATAGGAATTGAAACAGTCATGTTTACCGGTAAAAAGATTGCCAAAGCAAGGAATACGAGTCCGGCAGATGTAACAGTTGTCATCATTGTCCTGCTGGATACTTTTGCTCCAACAGAAGCCCCGATTAGTCGACCTACCAGCATAAGGAGCCAGTACAAGCCCACAATAATACCAGCCAGACCAGCATCCTTGTTAAGTCCCGGAACTGTTTTACCGCTGATAATATCCTGAGCCTTTTGATACGAATCCTGTCCGATGACTTTCTGTACATATGTTTCATTTGTGACATTCAGTTCATCTTCGATCATTAACTGTTGTAAGTACTCAGCATCACTCTGTTGTTTGTTGTATTCAGCTATTTTTTCGTTAGCCACTTCTTCTGTAAAGGCTGTCATGTATAAGTTTGCAGTACTTGGTATACCAATTTCAACACCTACATATACAAAAATAGCAATTGTTCCAAGAATAAAGTGACGGAAGGAGAGAGGACTGTGTTTGTCTTTTCCATCAACAGTTGCTTTTACAATACGTTCTTTATGTGGTTCGGGAATTCGTACAACTGCCAATACTACAAATGCAAGGGCAAAAATACCCATCGCCAGGAAGAGAGCCGGATTAGCTTTTTCGATTGTTCTTCCAGCTTCAGCACCCATTAAATAACCTACTAACATAGGAGTAATGGTAGCTGCCACCGAGTTGATGGACCCTCCGAATTGAATAAGCTGATTTCCTTTGTTTCCACCTCCACCGAGTGTGTTAAGCATTGGATTAACCACTGCATTTAACATACACATAGAGAAACCTGAGATGAATGCACCAATCAAATACACACTAAAGGTTCCAATTTGTCCGGATAAAAACTGAACACCAACTCCGGTAAATCCAACAGCAATTGCAGCCAGAGCAGTTTTCTTGTATCCGATTTTCTTTAGCATTAACCCGGCTGGAATACCCATGAATGCATAAGCAATAAAATTAGCAAAAAAACCTAATTGCGATTCGAAGTTTGTTGCACCAAATTGTTTTGCAACAATAACTCCCATCGGACTAGGTAAACCAGTCACGAAGGCAATCATGAAAAATAACGCAAACATCATTACAATGGGAAGTACATTGCTAGTCTTTTCCTTGTTCATTTTTTTAAGTATAAATTAATGGTTTTACTACTTGTTCTAAAAGCGCTCAAAGTTAATATTTTTAATTATAAGATGATTTTTACATATTTTGAAAAACGATGCCTATAGCATGTTATACAACATGTTTTATTGCTTAAACAGGATATTAAAGGTTTCTTTCCAGAAAATCCACTTTACGCAAATACAAATGACGCCGGGTTGCAGCACCGGTAATACTATGGTTTTTGTCGGTGTAAATTTGCATTTCAAATTGCTTTTCAGCTTCTACTAATGCATGAGTATAAATATAGGTATTCTGGACATGCACATTATCATCTGCTGTTCCATGAATAATCAACAAACGTCCGTTTAATTTTTCAGCCTGTAAGACTGCCGAAGTAGTTGAATAACCAGTAGGGTTCTCTTCGGGAGTACGCATAAATCGTTCGGTATAGGCTGTATTGTAGAATCGCCAATCGGTAACAGGAGCTACTGATATTCCAGCCTTAAAAACAGGCTGACCGGTACTCATTGCCCATAATGTCATGGATCCGCCGTAACTCCAGCCCCATATCCCAATTCGTTGTTTGTCAACATAGGGTAACTTGCCCATATAAAGTGCGGTTTCTACCTGATCCCTGCTTTCAAGAACGCCAAGTTGTTGGTAGGTGCATTTCATAAATTCAGATCCTCGTCCGCCTGTTCCCCGTCCGTCAACACTGACAATAAGATACCCTTTTGTTGCTAAATAGTACTCCCAACCTATATCCCATTTATTTAGCACTTCCTGCGATCCGGGTCCTGAATACTGTACCAGCAGTACAGGATATTTTTTGGATGCATCGAATTGAGTTGGTTTAAGCATCCATCCATTCAAACTAATGCCTTCACTGGTTTTAAAACTGAAAAACTCTTTATTGGGCAGCGATAATCTAGCAAACTGATCACTCAACTCTGCATTTGTTTCGACTTCACGCACTTTAGTGCCTCTGTTAGTATAAATGCTGCTCTGATCAGGTTGAGTAACAGAAGAACTGGTTAGAACATAATAGTTGAAGTTGCTGCTAAACTTAGCCTGATTAAAACTTTTTCCATCGGTTAGCAGGGTTTTTCTACCCTTACTGTCAACAGAATATACATCTCTTGAAAGAGGAGATTTCTCAGTTGATTGATAGTACACAATGCCTTTAGCTTCATCGACTCCATAAAATGCTGTTACCTCCCAGTTACCTTTCGTGATTTGACGGGCCATAGTCCCATCCATACGATATTGATAGATATGTTTGTAACCATCCTTATCGCTTAAGGTATAAAAGAAACGATTGTCTTTTGTGAAGACTGTTCCGTCGATTTCCTGATAATCTACATAGGCTTTATCTTCACGACGAACAAGAAGTTTGCAGATTCCTGTCCGGGGATTAGCCTGTAGCATATCCAATTTGTTTTGTTGGCGATTCAACTGATAGAGAATTAATTTATCAGGATCGTTGGTCCATTTAATCCGGGGAATATACGTATCCGTATCGCTATCCAATACCTTCATTGCACGGGTAGTTTTGTTAAAGTCATCGTATACATAAGCAGTTACTGTCGAGTTTGTTTCCCCTGCCTTCGGATATTTAAAGAGGTAAGAGTCGGGATATAATTCAGATTCAACAGTTGGCCTGGTAAAACGCTGAAAGGAGAATTCTTTTACCTTGCCCTCGTCGAATTTAAGAAATGCAAGTAGTTTGCTATCGGGACTCCATTCGTAATACCGGGTGCTGCCAAATTCTTCTTCGTAAACCCAATCAGCAATACCATTACTGATTTTCCCCTTCACTCCATCTTTAGTGATGCGGATATCGGTTTTAAAATCTACTTTTTTAATATAGAGATTGTTATCATGTGCAAAGGCAATGTACCTGTCGTCGGGAGAGAATAAAGGGTTTTCTTGAGGCCGACTCGCTGATAGAGCATCAAACTCTTTGTATTTTATGTCGTAGATATAATAATCTGCAGTATACGATCGCCGGTATCGTTGCTCAACATTGGTATAAACCAGGATTTTTGATTCCTTTGGACTCATAATGTAGCCCTTGATTTCGGTAATCGGTGCATTTTTTACGCGCGGTAAATGAAGTAATGTGTCAACTGCTTTCCCTGTTTTATAACTGTATCGAAGGATAGTTGTCCCTTCTGTGAGTAGGGTATAATGCTCACCATCATTCATAGAACGGGGATTAGCAATACCGGCAGGTCTGAATTTTCCATCTGTAATGTCGAATAGCAGATTTGCCTGAGTAGTCAACGAGAGTGCTATCAGACTTGCTGTTAAAAAGAATTTTAGTTGCTTCATTCAATCAATTTTAATAATACAATATCAACTACAAAAATACTCAAATATATTAAGATGCAAGGTTTTTTCTATGGTTGTGGTAAACGTACTATAAAAGTAGTTCCGTACTCTAATTGAGATTCAAGCTCTATAGATCCACCTGCATTTTCAATTATTGCTCTTGAAATACTCAAGCCCAGACCCATACCGGAGGTTTTTGTTGTGAAATTAGGTTTGAAGATGTCTTCATAAGCCTCTTTAGGGATACCAAAGCCATTATCAATCACTTTTATCTGAATTTCCTTTTCGACCGTAAGCTGCACGGTTATCAAACCGTTTATTTCAGGAGGAATTGCTTGTACTGCATTTTTAACGAGGTTAGTAAATACGCGCGAGAACTGTTCAGGATCGCCTTTTACCAATACACCATTTTGGGGTCCCTGATAAAGAATTTCTATACCTTCAGCATTATTTTTGAATAGTTCAACGGTATTAAATAACCTGTCTGCTATATCTACAGTTTGCATTTTTGTCTCCGGTAATCTTGCAAACTGTGAAAAAGTTCCTGCAATTCGTGAAAGATTATCAATCTGTTCAATCAGTGTTTTTGTAGCTGTTGGGAAATAACTATCAAATTGCTCCGGTGTCTGATTTTTTAATCGTTGAAGTTGTTGAATGGTTAACTTCATTGGGGTTAGAGGATTGTTGATCTCGTGAGCAATTTGTCTGGCCATCGTTCGCCAGGCGGTTTCCCGTTCTGACTTCATGAGCAGGTACGCACTTTGCTCCAGCTCATCAACTGTTTTATTATATTGTTCTACCAGCTGTCCAATTTCATCATGACCTTTATATTCTATTCGTGCATTACGTCCGTCGAGTTTCATTGTTTTAAGCTTTTCTTCCATTAACCTCAACGGGGTTGCCAATCGGTTGCCGGCAACCAGTACCAGTATGATTGATAAAATGATTATAAGGGTGAAAATTTGTATGACAGCAACTAAAAACTGATTAATCTTTGAGTTTATTTCGTGTTGGCTAAAATATTGAGGAATAGCTATATAACCAATTGGTAGAAAGTCGCCGTTCAAAAGCTCTACATAACTTGAAAGGTAGTTGAGCTGGCCGATTTGTTCCTGTTGAATTTCAGCTATCGAATTGTTGAACATTACAGCCGGTGATAAGAGTTTACTCACAAGTTGCTTGTTAAAAATCAGATTTAAGGAGCTGCCGGCTAATTCACCACGAAGGTTGTAAACGTGGATATCAGTTTGAAAACGATATGCAATTTCCTGCAGGGAATTATTTAACCGATCTTCGTCAACTGCGCTAATATCCTGAACCCAAAAGTATATTTCCTGCAAGGATGCTTGTATGTAGTGTCTCTTATTTTCAATTAGTTGCACTTGTTCCTTCTGGTAACTTTTCCTGAAATAGTTCACTGAGAAAAAGAGGGTACTTAGGAAACTGATCATTAGCAAACTAATAAACACCACCTGAAATTTACTGGTAAGATTGAAAGCGAACTTTGAAGGCTGATGTATTCGTTTGTGAATGCTGATTAAAACTCTTCCTCCCACTAAGAATACAGTGATAATTAAAACAAAATAGAAAATTTTATCGGTTACACTTGCTATTTGAAGTTCAGTTATGCATACTTGCCGCGAATCGGATTGGTGAATATAAAATGTCCCTTGTTTGCTCTTTATTTTCTGAAAACCATTATCAGACAATTGTATAAAATCATTAGTTTCAGGCCATTCATATCGATTGTCATTGTATACCAGTTTGTTATCCTTATAACTGGCAACAGAGATGTCGAACTGTTGTGTCGGAACCGATGTTTCGTTAATCAATAAATCAGGGAAACTATAACTCCTGAAGTTACGTTTATTCTGAAATTCAAACAAAATTGCAACCCCGTTTGTAAGCGTATCAATATCCAGCGGAATAATTCCGGCATACGTCGATTCAAACAAGGAAGAAGGAAGACTGTAAAATCCGGTTGAGCCAATCGGAATACCTGTACGTTGCAACATAGTAAGGTAATCACGGGTTTCGGGAAGCAGAGAATTGATCAGAGCAATTGAAATGTCAAACTTATTTTTAAAAAGAAAGGTATGCTTATTTTCAATGTACTCCACTAAGAATTCTGAGGAGTCGGGGTGAAAGGCCAGTTCTGATAGTTTTGAATCCTGTTGCAGGTTAAAAGCTAACTCTTCCAACAGTAATTCAGCTACCGGATCCTGTAACGATGTGCCATTAATCTGTATGTTTTCAGATAAAATCTGATACTTTGTAAATTTCTTATTTTGATTAAGGTGGTGTGAAACTCCAAGAGTCAGTAGAGTCGCAATAATTGCGTAACCAGCTACTGCATAGTTACGCAGATTGAAAACAGATGGGAATGCCACAGATAAAGCAAAATACCCTCCTGCCAGTGCAAAAAAGAGTAAGACATGTGCCCAGATGTTTATAAAAGAAAGGTCATTCAAAAGGTAAAAATTGAATGTAATTCCTGAATGATTAATCATACTGAGGAGTAATTCAATCAGCAGAAATCCGTATACAAGCAGTACCAGGTAGGGTATTAGTTTTGGTTTATGTTGTCTGAAAATACATGCGTAGCTATACAGCGCTGCGACCGCAAAGAGTGTAAATACAGAAAGATGCGTAAAGGAATTTAAAAGCTGATTTACAGAAAAATGATGTAAAGCGAACAAGTTGTTTTCGTAAAAAACTCCGGGTATATCAAACCAACTTAGCAAAAGTAGTAGTAGGGTATAGGCAATTGTGAATATGACATAGGTTTTGACAGGTGTTTTTTTATTCCTGATAGTTAGTTGAAAATAGAGAATCAATAACAAGATAAAAGCAAACGAAAAAACACAAAAGCCAACCAGCGAAATTAAAACCGGTGGATCTGTATTAATTGTGGTATCTATACTGAACAGAAGTCGATTGTTTGCGTCGGTCACCTGGCTGCTGTTAGTTGGCTTAAGCTCATCATACAGTTGTACAGAAGGAGAAAGTCCAAACGGAGGGTAAAAACTGTTTTGAAGGTATTGATTTTCGTAGGGATACGCCGATTTAACAGGAATAAGAACTAATAGTGCCGAAGAGTCATCGAGTGCATACCATTTAAACAACGCATGTACATTAGCTGCTTTTTCGTAATTCCACCCGTCAGGATATATCAAATCAGGAAATTGAAACGAGAATTCGTTAGTTGACCAGGATTGCAGGATGTTATTTTCGTAATAAAAGGCAGCAGTGTTAGTTTTCTGTTTGTCGAAAAAAAGTAAAAGATCAGTTGATTCGAAAGCAGGGTTCTCCGTTAACTTTCTTACCAGTTCGTCGGCTTCTAACTGTTGATGAAGTAGTTGCTTCTTAAAACCAGGTACATCGACATGCTGTGTCCATTCCCGTTGATATATCACTTCAAGGACTGTTCCCAGACCGACAAAAATCAGCAACAGAATCAATGTAACGCGAATTGTAAAAAACTTCACTCTCATGGCTGGTTATTGATGATGATAGTTTTCGCCTTTTAAAATAGTCATAGCACGATAAAGTTGTTCAGTAAACAACAAACGTATCATCTGGTGTGAAAAGGTCATTGCAGATAGTGAAAGTTGTTGGTTAGCACGGTTATATACTCTGGGAGAAAAACCAAACGGTCCACCGATCACAAATACAATTCGTTTAACCGAATTCAGCATTTTATTCTCGAGAAACTTAGAAAACTCAACTGAACTCACCATTTTCCCGTTTTCATCTAATACGATAACCTCATCCGAATGATCCAGTTGTTTCAGAATTAAATCAGCTTCTTTTTCTTTTTGTTCAGCTATGGAAAGATTTTTGATATTCTTAAGTTCAGGGACTACCAGCGTGTCGTACGTTATATAATGAGCCAGTCGTTGCTGGTATTCCAGTATCAACTTCTGCAATCCGTCGTGAGTGGTTTTACCAACCATTAAAAGTGTGATTTTCATTACCTGACAACTTAATTAACGAATTGTGGTCTGCTGTTTGCTTAAGACTGTAATGAAACGGAATCTAAACACCCCTATTCGTGCATTATACTATGAATAATTTTTTTCTGCAAAATAAATACCGTATTTTTGCAGTAGAAAGGATAGAAATGCAAATATGGGATTTTTAAATTTAAAATTAACTACCAGTGTTAATGATTTGTGAACTTTTAAACATCTGAGATATGAAATTAGTATCCACCCTTTTTGTTCTTTTCT
>JAQUYE010000051.1 GCA_028691965.1 Paludibacter sp.
TTGATACCGCTCACATCAATTTTCAGCTCGATAATCACATCGACCGTTTTAGTATTGCCAATGCGTACAGGGGTCACCTTGGTTCGCCACTACAATCAAACATCTATTTAGATCGGCCGCAGCAGAATGAATTTATTTTTGCTGATGCTTATTATCCCTACCTGCATCAGATTGAATCGACTACTTTTTACAACACTAAGACCCCCTTTAGCAGCCTCTATTATCTGACTGGTGGTACAAATTATTACGAGGACGAACAATTTCGGTTTCTCTTTACTGCTAATGCAAACAAAAAACTAAATTTTGGTTTCGAACTGGATTATCTGTTCGCCAGGGGTGAGTACTCCGATCTGGCTACAAAACGATTTGCCGGAAAGTTGTTCGGGAGTTATACCGGAAAAAACTATAGCGCCACCGGCCTTATCGTAACCAACAACCACAGCAACTACGAAAACGGAGGAATAGCTGATACTTCCTATATAAACGGAACAATTAATTATCCACCCCAGAATATTCCGGTAAACATATCCGGCTACGCCAACCTGAAGCTTCATCAGTTTTACTACAACCATAGTTATTCTCTGGGTATTGAACGTCCGGTGCGTATCAACGAAGATTCGGTACGTATGGAATATGTTCCTGTTACCATTTTTGCACACACACTTAAGGTTTCGGACTATCGTAAGCGCTATTTTGAACCGGAAGTGGAAAAAGAATTCTATGAGAATACCTACCTGCCGGGAACTGTCACCAATGATACTGCAGCTTATCGGGTTATTTCAAACCGGGCTTCGGTAAGTATGGCTGAAGAGTTCAATACCTGGTTGAAGTTTGGATTAACAGCTTACCTGGAAAACGATATCGAACGTTATGTTTACATGATCGATACCCTGGTGTGGAATCATACTAATTCAACCACCAAAGCAGGTGCAATCTTATCGAAAGATCAGGGTCGCTATTTACGGTATAACTTTTCCGGTGAGTTTAATTTTATGGGACAAAAGGCCGGTGATTTTTCAGTAAACGCTAATCTGAAAGGCAATTTGCCGATTGGCAAACATGCACTTAACCTGCAAGCCAATGGCTTTGTCAGAAGTGAAACCCCCTCTTATTTTACCACGTTCTACCAATCTAATCACTTTAAATGGGAACAGGACCTGCAACGGGTGTACCGTACTCACCTCGAAGGTAAGATAGCTGTGCCACTACTTCGCTTCTCATTAAATGCGGCAGTTGAAAATATAAGTAATCTCATTTATTACGATGCTGCTGCGTTGCCCACTCAATACAACGGTAATGTTCAGGTGTTGGCTGCCAATCTTAAACAAGATTTTAAAGTTGGTAAACTTACGCTTGAGAATAATGTGGTGTATCAACTGAGTTCACAACAGGATGTACTTCCGCTTCCTGCATTTGCCTTATTTCATAATCTGTATTACGATGGAGTGTGGTTTAAGGTGTTAAGCGTGCAGGCTGGTGTTGATGTGCGCTATCATACGCAGTATTATGCTCCTTCTTACATGCCAGCTACCGGACAGTTTCACGTTCAGGATAAGATTAAAATCGGAAACTATCCGCTTGTCAACCTGTACGTGAATGCTCACCTCAAACGAACACGTTTCTTTGCTCAGTATTATCACGTGAATAACTTGTTTATGAAAGGTGACTATTATTCTATGCCCAACTATCCCTTGTATCCGGCACAATTCAGAATGGGACTTACCTGGAACTTTTATGATTAAAAACGAAGAGTGGAATGAAGAAGTTAGTTATTGTAACGGGCTTATTTCTGTTGGTAGCTCTGGTAAGCCTGCTGATAATCAGTAGGAATAATCGCAACAGAGACTTGACCGACATTCTGAAGGATGGTCGGTTGACGGTTTTGATTAACAGTGGTGAACATGGCTTTACCCGTGATAGTCTGAAAGTAAACGGTTTCCAGTATGAAGTAATAAAGAAATATGCTGATGAGCTGGGAGTAGAGCTGGTTATACTTCATGAACCTGATCATGAACAGGGAAACGATGAGTTATTAAAGGGTGACTGTGACGTAATCGTTTCGCTACAACCTTTCGTTGCTGATTCTACCCTGGATGTAGTGTCGCTTGTACCCTTGATTGAAACCAATCTGATGTTGGTACAGCGGACCGATTCTTCGGGTAAACGAAGTGTTACTACCCAATATGAACTGGATGCGAAAGCGATAACAGTTACCAAAGCTTCTCCGTATAAGGGGTTAATTCAAAACTTGTCCGACGACCTGGCTATTGATCCTCAGGTGCTGGAAGCGGAATACCTCAACCTTGATGCCTTAGTCAACGCGGTAGCTCAGGGGAAAATTGAATATGCGGTTTGTCCCGGTCATTTAGTAACCCGGTTAGCCGGTAGTTATCCAACGGTTGATATGACGCTGCCGTTGACTTTTCATCTTCAGTTAGGATGGACAATACGTAAAAGTTCTGTTGTGCTGCAGGATAATTTGAATAGCTTCCTGTCCAACTTTGTTGGAACTGCAGAATACTGGACCTTGTATAACTCCTATTTTGTAAACTAATTATTGTATATTTGAAAAAACAAATCCATCATGCCTGTAAATATTCCTGTTACCCTCCCTGCAGTTGATCTGCTCCGGAATGAAAATATATTTGTTATGGATTCCGATAGAGCCTCGAGCCAGGAAATCCGTCCGCTTAAGATAGTAATACTTAACCTTATGCCGGTGAAGATTACTACCGAAACAGATCTTATCCGCCTGCTTTCAAACACTCCCCTTCAAATCGAACTGGATTTTCTTCAGTTGGAAAGTCATACTTCCCGAAATACTCCCATGGAGCATATGATGACTTTCTACACTAAATTTGATGAGATAAGTAAGAAAAACTACGACGGAATGATCATCACCGGTGCTCCGGTGGAACACCTTAATTTTGAAGAGGTTGATTATTGGCCCGAAATGGTGAAGATCATGGACTGGGCTAAGAAGCACGTTACTTCCACCTTATTTATTTGCTGGGCATCACAGGCTGGGTTATACCATTACTATGGTGTTCCTAAATATCCTTTATCCGAGAAAATGTTTGGTGTGTTTGAACATCATACGCATAATCCTCTTAATCCGATCTTCCGTGGTTTCGACGATATCTTTTTCGTTCCCCATAGCCGTCATACAGAGGTGAGAGCCGAAGATATTCAAAAAGTACCTGAACTAACCATCTTATCAGAATCTCCTGAGTCGGGGGTATATATGGTGATGGCGCGCAACGGACGTGAGTTCTTTATTACCGGGCATTCTGAATATGCTCCCATGACTTTACACGAAGAGTACATGCGCGACGTGCAAAAGGGAATGGCGGTTTCGTTACCACGAAATTACTACCAGAATAATAATCCTGAAGAGGGTGTTATAGTACGTTGGCGGAGTCATGCCAACCTTATGATTACCAATTGGCTAAATTACTTTGTTTATCAGGAAACTCCTTACGACCTGAATCTGATTCAGTAAAAAAAACGAATGCAAAAAATAGAACTTCTGGCACCTGCCAAAAATTTAAGCTGCGGAATAGCTGCAGTAGATCATGGCGCAGATGCAGTTTACATTGGAGCGTCACAATTCAGCGCACGTGCTGCCGCCGGAAACTCACTTGAAGATATTGAAACCCTGGTACGCTATGCTCATCGTTTCCGGGTAAAAGTATTTGTCGCGATTAATACTATCCTTACCGATGATCAATTGCCTGAGGCAGAGAAGCTGATTAAGCAGCTTTATCTGATTGGTGTTGATGCCATCATCATTCAGGATATGGGGATACTGCAACTGGATTTACCTCCTGTTGCGATTCATGCAAGTACGCAGACCGATAACCGAAATCTTGAAAAGGTACGTTTTCTCGAAGCAGTCGGCTTCTCAAGGGTAGTGCTGGCTCGCGAACTAAGTTTGCAGCAGATTAAACGTATAGCATCCGCTACATCGGTTGAACTCGAAGTATTTGTTCACGGATCTTTATGTGTTAGTTATAGTGGACAATGTTATATCAGTCAGGCAATGAGTGGCCGAAGTGCCAACCGTGGTGAATGTGCCCAGTATTGTCGCTTACCCTATGATTTGTACGATGGTGATGGAAATCAGCTGGAACGTTCTAAACACCTGCTTTCCCTGAAAGATCTCGACTTGTCCGATTCCATTCATGAGCTCCTGGAGGCAGGAGTTACATCTTTAAAGATTGAAGGACGATTAAAGGAGGTGGAGTATGTAAAGAATATTACCGCATTCTATCGCCTTAAAATTGATGAGTACCTCAAAAGCTCTGCTGACAAGTACAGGTGTGCTTCTTCGGGTACAACCCGTATTCTCTTTACTCCCGATCCTGAAAAAAGTTTCCGCCGTTCTTCTACAGATTACTTTTTACACGGTCGCCATAATGAGATCTATCAGCCTGAAACTCCAAAGTCGTTGGGCGAACCTATGGGTCAGGTAACAGGTGTCGGACCAACCTACCTGGAGCTTAGCTCTACTAAAAAGATTAACAATGCTGACGGACTCTGTTATATGAGTGCTGATGGAACGTTAAAGGGCTTTGCTGTTAACTCGGTGGAAAGTCAACTCCGCGTTATACCCAACACTATGCCGGAGATTGAAGTCGGTACTCAACTCTTCCGGAATTTCGATCATCAGTTTGATAAAATGCTTAAAGGGAAGACTGCAGAGCGAAAAATTTCACTTACTATGCTTCTTAAAGAGGCCGATAACGGGTTCGACTTGTCGTTAAAAGATGAAGACGGGAACGAAGTGAGTTGTAATTTCCCCTGCGAAAAACAAGCTGCCCGCCGCACGGATGGACTGATGGAGGGGATAAAGCTACAACTGGGTAAATTAGGTTCCACCATTTACGAAGCTGCTTCGATAGAAGTTGAAATGCATTCCCCCTGGTTTTTACCTACATCTGTATTAAACGAATGGCGAAGAACTGCAATTGATGAGCTCGATAAATTACGTGAAACCAACTATGTAAGAGAGGAGGCAACGCCCCGTTCATCAGCAGAATATCCTGAAAAGAAACTAAGCTACCTGGGTAATGTAACGAACAGATTGGCGAAGAAGTTTTACGAATCTCATGGAGTTGAGGAAGTGATGCCCGGATTTGAAATACAGGGTGATAAAGATGCAATACTGATGTTTACAAAACATTGTATAAAGTACGAAATGGGGTGGTGCCCTAAAGAAGGACATACCATGCCTGTAGCCGAACCTTTATCACTCCGACACGGGATTCAGCGTTTTGGTTTAAGCTTCGATTGTAAGAAATGTGAAATGCATGTCAGCCGAAACCCTGTTAAATTGGTATGAAGGAGCCTGTAGACCTTTGAGGGTTTAATTTTATTCTCTACATTTGCACGACAGTATTTACTGTCGTTATTAACACTGTAAAACCAACTCTATATGGCACTAAAAGTAGGTGATAAGGCTCCTGAGGTTCTGGGAATCAATCAGGATGGAAAAGAACTTAAGTTATCAGATTACAAAGGCAAAAAACTGGTATTGTATTTTTATCCGAAAGACAACACTTCGGGTTGTACGGCACAGGCATGTAATTTACGGGATAATTACAGTACATTGATTGACTCCGGCTATGAGGTGATTGGAGTAAGTGCTGATAGTGCCAAATCACATCAGGGTTTTATTGCGAAACAGTCCCTGCCATTTCAATTAATTGCCGATACCGAAAAAACATTGTCCGAACTTTTTGGTACCTGGGGAGAAAAGTCGATGTATGGCCGCAAGTACATGGGTATGTTCCGTACCACCTTTATCATTAATGAAGAAGGAATAATAGAAAGAATTATAGCACCAAAAGAAATAAAAACAAGCGATCATACTGCACAGATTCTATGAGAAATAACTTCAATCCCTGGCACCAGGTGGTGCCGCAGACCGATAAACGAGAGATAATTAAAGGAATTATCGAAATTCCAAAAGGTAATCGGGCTAAGTATGAGCTTGACAAGGAAAGTGGATTGCTTCGCCTCGATCGTGTATTGTATTCGTCGGTGTATTATCCACATAATTACGGATTTATTCCGCAGACATATTGTGATGATAAAGACCCCCTCGACATCATGATTCTTTCGCGCATTGAAGTAGTTCCTCTCTGCATTGTCGAAGCAAAAGTGATTGGCGTAATGCGAATGTTGGATAACGGAGAAGCGGACGATAAAATTATTGCAGTAGCTGCAGGCGATCCAAGTGTCTTTCATTATAATGACGTATCTGATCTTCCTCCACATATGATTCAGGAAACGATGAGTTTCTTTGAAGATTATACTAAACTGGAAAACAAGACGGTTGTGGTTGAAAAGTTCTTTGACAGAGCTACAGCGTTGGATATCATTGACGATGCTTATAAAATGTATAAGGAACATTACGGTGAGCTACATCGCTTTTTCTTTGGATAAGGAGCGGTTGTAATTGCCTGCAAGTATACCAAAGGGGTGGAAGATCTGAATACAGGTCGACTACCCCTTTGCTTTTAACCTGAATCGGGTGACTATCTGTAGGCTTACCCGAAAGTGATAATTTTCCGGTTAACAGTCTTCCGGGTATGCCGTATTTTGACTATCTTTGCAGCTTGAAAAATCATTCATAAAAACATCATGATTCAATTTTTCCGTACTTCTCATCAAACTATTTACGCTGTTCAATCACCTGCTCAACTGGAGCGGGAAGCTGTTGAACGTTTAGAGTGGCTTTTTGGTAATGCAACGACAATCCCCGATACTACTATTGTGGGGAACTTTATCGGCCCTCGCCGCGAAATGATTACTCCCTGGAGTACAAATGCCGTAGAAATCACTCAAAACATGGGTATTCGCGGCATTTTACGTATTGAAGAGTTTCGTTCTGTGCCATCTCTGCCCTCTGTACAGGGTGCGCTTCAGTACGACCCTATGCTTGAACGAATCTATCCTCAGTTAACACAGGACTTGTTCACCATTGATAAAAAGCCGGAGCCAATACTTTCTATCGATGACATTGCTGCCTATAACAAGCAGGAAGGATTAGCGCTGAGCGACGATGAAATTGAATACCTCAACGAAATAAGCCGTAAAGTAGGCAGGAAGCTTACCGATTCGGAAGTGTTTGGCTTTTCGCAGGTTAACTCAGAACATTGCCGGCATAAAATATTTAACGGTACGTTTGTAATTGATGGAGAAGAAAAAGAATCATCCTTGTTTCAATTGATTCGTAAAACTTCCGAGTATAATCCGAACCAGCTGGTTTCAGCCTACAAAGATAATGTGGCCTTTAATGCAGGACCTGAGATTGAGCAGTTCGCTCCTGCATCGGGTGATAAACCTGATTTCTTTACCACAAAAATGATGGATTCGGTGATCTCGTTGAAAGCTGAAACGCATAACTTCCCTACTACTGTTGAGCCTTTTAATGGTGCTGCAACCGGTACGGGTGGTGAAATACGCGACCGACTGGGCGGCGGAAAAGCCAGTCTGCCTATCGCCGGTACTGCAGTTTACATGACTTCCTATCCGCGCAATAATGGAAAACCCTGGGAAAATGCAATTGAAGCCCGTAAATGGCTTTACCAGACTCCCGAACAAATTCTTATCAAGGCTTCCAATGGTGCGTCCGACTTTGGTAATAAGTTTGGTCAGCCACTTATCTGTGGATCGCTGCTTACGTTTGAACACGAAGAGAACAACAAGAAATACGGTTATGATAAGGTTATTATGCTTGCCGGTGGTGTTGGCTTCGGAAACCGTAAGGATGCATTGAAAGGTACTCCCGAAGTGGGGGAGAAAGTAGTTGTGATGGGTGGTGATAATTATCGTATCGGTATGGGTGGTGGAGCTGTTTCATCAGTTGAAACCGGACATTATGATAATGCAGTGGAACTAAACGCAGTTCAGCGTGCCAATCCCGAAATGCAAAAACGCGTTGCCAACGTGATACGTACCCTTGCCGAGTCGGATAATAACCCAATAGTTTCTATCCACGATCATGGTGCAGGTGGTCACCTGAACTGTTTGTCGGAACTTGTGGAGACTACCGGCGGTAAAATTGAAGTAAACAAACTACCGGTTGGCGACCCGACACTCAGTGCCAAGGAAATTGTCGGAAATGAAAGTCAGGAACGCATGGGCATGCTCATGAAGGAAGAGGATCTTGAGCTGGTGAGCCGTATTGCGGAACGGGAACGGGCACCAATGTATGTGGTAGGTGAAACTACCGGCGATATGGAATTTGTGTTCGAGCAGCAAGATGGCGGGAAACCCATTAACCTGCGACTGGATTATATGTTTGGGAAACCACCTAAGACTGTCATCACAGACACTACTGTCGTTGAGAAGTTCGCTCCGGCAGAGATTGCTGAAGATCAGCTTCAGACCTACCTGAACAATGTATTGCAGATGGAGTCGGTTGCATGTAAGGACTGGCTCACCAATAAGGTCGACCGTTCCATTACAGGTAAAATTGCCCGTCAGCAATGTGCCGGTGAGATACAATTACCCCTGAATGATTTAGGGGTTGTGGCCCTGGATTACCGCGGAGAAGTAGGTATTGCCACTTCCATTGGTCATGCTCCCCTGGCTGCTCTTGCCGATCCGGCTGCCGGATCTGTTTTGGCGATTGCCGAAGCATTAACTAATCTTGTATGGGCACCTCTTAAGGATGGTTTGGATACGGTTTCGCTTAGTGCTAACTGGATGTGGCCGAGTAAAAACCCCGGTGAGGATGCACGTTTGTACAAAGCTGTAGAAGCTTGCAGTGAATTTGCCTGTGACCTTGGAATCAATATCCCGACCGGTAAGGATTCGCTGTCTATGACTCAGAAATACGGCGATGAGAAAGTGTTTTCGCCCGGTACTGTTATTATTTCAGCAGCCGGTGAGGTGACTGATGTTAAGCGAACTGTAAGTCCGGTTGTAGTGCAAGACCCTAAATCAACGCTCTATTACATCGACTTTTCTTTTGATGAGCAGAAGCTTGGTGGTTCGGTATTAGCGCAGACACTTAATAAAATTGGTGATGAAGTTCCAACAGTAAAAGAACCGGAGTATTTTAAGGCTGCTTTTGAAGCAGTACAGGAAATGATTCAGAAGAATTTGATTCTTGCCGGACATGATATTTCGGAAGGAGGCTTGATAACAGCACTTGCCGAGATGTGTTTTGCTAATTCGAAAGGCGGACTGGCTATCAACCTCGATCAGCTAGCCGGCAGTTCGTTGGTAACTACTCTTTTTGCTGAAAACCCGGGGGTGATTATTCAGGTGAAGGATCGTAAACCAATCGAGAAGATTCTGGAAGCAGCCGGGGTAGGGTATGCCCGTATTGCTGTTCCAATCGAAGAACGTCGACTGGAAATTACCAAAAAGAAAATTAACTATACCTTCTCAATTAATGAGTTGCGTGATACCTGGTATCGCTCTTCGTACCTGCTCGACCGACGTCAGAGTGGCGAAGCACAGGCCCTGGCACGCTTTACTAATTATAAAAATCAGAAGCTGGATATTCAGTTTAACCCTTCCTTTAAAGGAAAGTTATCCCAGTTTAATCTATCACCGGACCGTAAGCCTTCCGGTGTTAAAGCGGCTATTATCCGCGAAAAAGGAACCAACGGTGAACGTGAAATGGCTTATGCACTTTACCTTGCCGGTTTCGATGTGAAGGATGTACACATGACCGACCTGGCTACCGGTCGTGAAACCCTCGACGATGTGTCAATGATTGTCTTTTGCGGTGGATTCTCTAACTCCGATGTGTTAGGTTCTGCAAAAGGCTGGGCAGGAGCATTCCTTTACAACGAACAATCCAAGGCTAGTCTTGATCGCTTCTACCAACGTGAAGATACACTGAGTCTCGGCATATGTAACGGTTGTCAGCTGATGGTCGAGTTGGGACTCCTGACTCCCGAACACGATGTGAAGCCACGCATGTTGCACAACGATTCACACAAGTTTGAATCCGGCTTTGTCGGGTTGACTATCCCTGTAAATAACTCCGTGATGTTCGGATCCTTATCGGGCAGTAAGCTCGGGGTATGGGTAGCTCACGGAGAAGGTAAGTTCTCACTACCAAAAGCCGAAAGTGAGTATTCAATTATTGCGAAATACAGTTACGAGGGGTATCCGGCCAATCCGAACGGATCTGACTATGCTACAGCAGGAATTTGTTCGGCTGACGGTCGGCATTTAGCGATGATGCCTCACCTCGAACGCGCTGTTTTCCCATGGCAATGGGCCCATTATCCTGCTGAAAGGAAGAATTCCGATCAGATTACACCATGGGTGGAAGCCTTTGTAAATGCCCGTAAGTGGGTTGAATCTAAAAAGTAATATGGCAGAAAAAACATTACTGGAAAAGTTAGAAGGATTACAACATAAATTTGAAGAGATATCGACTCTGATTACCGACCCTTCGGTAATTTCGGATCAGAAACGCTTTGTTAAGTTAAACAAAGAATACCGGGAGCTGGAAGATCTTCTTGAGGCAAGTCGTGCTTATGAGATGGCACTTTCGCACCATAAAGAAGCAAAAGCGCTGCTGGAAAACGAATCCGATCCCGAAATGCGGGAAATGGCTAAAGCTGAGTTGGATGAGCTTGAGGATAAGATTCCGCAAATGGAGGAGGAGATAAAACTCTTGCTGATTCCTGCTGATCCTGAGGATAATAAAAATGCCATAGTTGAAATCAGAGGGGGTACCGGAGGCGATGAAGCGGCTATCTTTGCCGGCGACTTGTTTAAAATGTACCATCGTTACTGTGAGTCAAAAGGCTGGAAGGTCGAAGTAACGAATGTATCAGAAGGGACCTCGGGTGGTTATAAGGAAATTATTTTTACGGTCTCCGGTGCTAATGTATATGGAACCCTGAAATATGAATCGGGGGTGCATCGGGTACAACGTGTTCCTCAAACTGAAACCCAGGGTCGTGTGCATACTTCGGCTTCGACAGTAGCAGTGCTTCCCGAAGCTGAAGAGTTCGATATTGAGTTGAAAGAATCGGATGTGCGTGTGGATACTTTTTGCTCGTCGGGTGCCGGTGGTCAGTCGGTCAATACCACTTATTCGGCCATCCGCCTGGTGCATATTCCTACCGGTATTACGGTACAATGTCAGGACGAAAAGTCGCAGCATAAAAACAAGGCTAAGGCAATGATTGAGCTACGTTCGAGAATCTATGCCATCGAACATCAGAAATACCTGGATGAGATTGGTTCGAAACGTAAGACTATGGTATCGACCGGCGACCGATCTGCTAAGATTCGTACCTACAATTATCCACAGGGAAGGGTTACCGATCATCGTATCAATTTTACAATTTATAATCTTTCGGCATTCATGAATGGTGAGATCCAGTCGGTTATCGATCAACTGATGGTAGCTGAAAATGCTGAGCGTTTAAAAGAAAGTGAACTCTAACCGGATTGAATTTAACTACTAACAATGAACAGACAAGAATTAGCTGAAAATATACGACGTAAACGATCGTTCCTCTGTGTTGGGCTGGATACAGATGTAGAAAAGATTCCAACGTTTCTTTTAAAAGAAAATGAGAATCCGATCGTGAGTTTTAATAAAGCCATTATCGATGCTACTGCCGATCTTTGCGTAGCCTATAAACCTAATCTCGCATTTTATGAAAGTATGGGCTTGCCGGGATGGGATGCCCTGGAACAAACAGTCGACTATATTCATGAAAACTATCCCGATCAGTTTATCATTGCTGACGCCAAACGCGGAGATATAGGGAACACATCGGCCATGTATGCTAAAACATTTTTTGATACTATGGATTTTGATGCGGTTACTGTTGCTCCCTATATGGGTGAGGACTCGGTAAGTCCGTTTCTAACTTACGATGATAAATGGGTAATTCTGTTGGCTCTTACTTCTAATAAAGGGGCATTTGATTTTCAGTTTGCCGAAGAGGCTGCAACCGGACAAAAACTCTACGAAAAGGTGCTCACTACCTCACAGCAATGGGGAACAGCCGATAACCTGATGTATGTAGTGGGAGCAACCAAGGCGGAGATGCTCGAAGGTATACGACAGATTATCCCGAATCATTTCCTGCTGGTTCCCGGAGTAGGTGCACAGGGTGGTAGTCTTGCCGAAGTAGCCCGGTACGGCATGAACGCACAATGCGGACTGCTCGTAAATTCTTCCCGTCAGATTTTGTACGCTTCTTCGGAAAGAGAGTATGCTGAGGCCGCCCGCGCCGAAGCACTAAAGGTGCAGCAAGAAATGAATTTGCTGCTTACCAATGCCGGTTTGTAGTTAAAAAGCCACCAACAAAAACAAATTAGCCCTACATTATTAACACAAGCAGGTGTTGCGGGGAACATAGAATCAGTATTTTTGCAGAACTAATTCTGTAGAAATACTGATTTTACTTGTATGAAGAACACAACCCGAATTATTAGTATAGTCGTTAGTCTGCTGTTTTCGTCGACTATTGCTGCCGAAGGAAGATATGTAGCTGATATGAACGCAGCCTGGAAGTTCATGCCCGGCGAATCCACAGAAGCCTTTTTGCCCGAATTCGATGATAGTGGTTGGCGGTTGTTAAATCTGCCGCACGACTGGAGTATAGAGTCCGATTTCAGCGAACAGCATCCTGCTACTCCCGGTGGGGGAGCTCTTCCGGGCGGTGTGGGCTGGTACCGAAAGTCGTTTCAATCGACAGTAAACGACAATCAACGGGTATTTATCGATTTTGACGGAGTATATCGTAACAGCGAAGTATGGATTAACGGTCATTACCTGGGTAAACGACCCTTTGGTTATATTGGCTTTCGCTACGAACTGACATCGTTCTTACGTAAAGATACAGTGAACATACTGGCGGTTAAGGTGGATAATTCAAAGCAACCTAACTCCCGCTGGTATTCAGGTTCCGGGATATACCGCAATGTGTGGCTTACCGTTACTTCGGATGTGTATGTTGCTCATTGGGGTACGTATGTTACTACCCCTGAAGTATCAGCCGAAAAGGCAACAGCCACTATTCAAACCAGGCTTGTTAACTCAGCAAATAGAACGAAAGATATTGAAGTGAGCCAACTATTGAAAGACGCTAAGGGTAAAACAGTAGCTTCGACTAAACAGCTGGTTCAGGTAGAAGCCGGTAAGGAACTTACGCTTGATCAATCACTTCGTATTTCAGCACCCCGACTCTGGTCGGTCGACGATCCCGCATTGTACACTATCGAAACGCAGCTGACAGTAGCCCGAAAGCTGGTGGATAGCTATTCCACACCGGTGGGATTTCGATGGTTTGAATTTCATCCGGAGAAAGGTTTCTTCTTAAATGGGAAATCACTGAAGATTAACGGGGTGTGCATGCATCATGATCTGGGTGCGCTGGGTGCTGCTGTAAATACACGTGCTATCGAACGGCAACTTGAAATTCTGAAAGCAATGGGTGTTAATGGAATCCGTACTGCTCATAATCCTCCTGCCCCCGAGCTGCTTCAGCTTTGCGATCGTATGGGCTTTATTGTGCAGGATGAGGCCTTTGATGTGTGGCGTAAAGGAAAATCAGCCTACGACTATTCCCTGGATTTTCCGGATTGGTACGAGCGCGACCTGACCGATCTTATTTTGCGCGACAGGAATCATCCTTCAGTATTTATGTGGAGCATTGGTAACGAAGTACAGGAACAGTGGCTCGACACCAGCCGCGATACGCTGAATCTACAGGAGGCTAACCTGCTGCTGAACTTTAAAAAAGAGATTAATACCGACGAATACAAGGACGGTAAAGGGTCGGTAAATGCAATGATAACGCAACGACTGGCTGATATTGTAAAGTCGCTGGATCCGACACGACCGGTAACTGCAGGTAGTAACGAAACGCGTGATGTCAATTTCCTTTTTCAGTCGGAAGCCCTGGACCTGATAGGATTTAACTACCACGAACATGAATATGCCGACGTACCCGGGCGTTTTCCGGGTAAACCTTTTATTGTTACCGAATCGGTATCATCCCTGCATACCCGCGGTTATTATGTCCATCCTTCTGATAGTATGGTAATAGCCCCTAAGCGCTGGGATATTCCGTACTTCGATCCATCTCAGCAATGTTCATCCTATGATAACAGTCATGTGCCCTGGGGATCGACGCATGCACGAACACTTAAAATAGTGAAAGAATCACCTCATATTGCAGGACAATATATATGGACAGGTTTTGATTACCTGGGAGAGCCGACTCCTTATTGGTGGCCATCGCGCAGTTCATTCTTCGGATTGGTCGATCTTGCCGGTATCCCGAAAGATAGTTATTACCTCTACCAGAGCGAATGGACAGACACCCCGATGCTGCATGTCTTTCCTCACTGGAACTGGCAGCCAGGTCAGCTTGTGGATGTGTGGGCCTACTTTAATCAGGCTGATGAAGCTGAACTCTTTCTGAATGGCAGGTCGTTGGGACGAAAATCAAAGGGAGATGCTATGCAGACCGTATGGAAGGTGCCGTTCGAACCCGGAACAATTTCCGTAACCACTTATCGTAACAACATGGTTGTTTTAAGTAAGGAAATTCATACTGCCGGTCCAGCAGTTGCTGTTAAAGCAACACCCGATCGCTCATGTATAAAAGCTGATGGTAAGGATGTATCGTTTATAACCGTCGAACTCGTCGATGCTCAGGGCAATTCCTGTCCCCTGGCCGACCAGCTTGTCAGCTTTTCGGTAGAAGGAGAGGGCTTTATTGCAGGCACGGATAATGGTAACCAGAACGATCACCGTTCGCTGAAAAAGCCGGAGCGCAATCTGTTTTATGGAAAATGCGTGGGAATCGTTCAGAATTACGGTCAGAAAGCTAAGTTAAAAGTAAAAATTGAGGTAGAGGGATTGCCAACCGAAACGGTTGTAATCAGAGTCAGGTAAGTTTTATGCTTACCTGGAGAGTTGCGAAGTGGAAAAGATCCTCGAGAAGAGACTACGCTTGTTGGTGATTACTTCAGCAGTGCCCCTCAGCTCTCCCTGTTCCACTACTGCTTTGCCGATAGCTGTTCGGATGTCAACTGATACAGTGATTTCAATTAAATAAAAATCCCCTTCGGGTTTCAACGGTTTTGATTGTACTCTACCTTTCAGCATGCCGAATTCGAGGTAGGGGAATTCAGTTAGTTGAATAAATACCGGCTGTCCGACTGCAATGTTCCTGGATTCGATAAGCGACACTTCAACGATACCTGAGCAGGTTTGTGAGTTGTCAGTCAGGGTCAACTCAGCATCCATCACGTTACTTACGATTGTTACCTTTCCCTGAATCTTATCAGGATAGGTGAATAAAAAGGCGGCAGCCAGCAGAATAAGCACCACCAGAGTGATGGCAACGGTTCCGTAGCGTATCAATGCGTGTGGTGGCCGGCTAAGGATTTCCTGAACCTCGGTACTACGCAGGTGTATTTGATCTGATTCTTTCATTTTCTGTACTGCTATACGTTTAACTGGTTTTTAACCAGTTGGTAATAGGCCCCGTTGAGTTGTATTAATTCTTCGTGGGTACCCCTTTCTACAATTTCACCTCCGTGAATAACCACAATCTGGTCGGCATTACGAACGGTGCTTAGTCGATGAGCCACCACTATGGATGTCCGCCCGTTTAAGAACGATTGCAATTGCTCCATAATCATGCGTTCGTTGTTGGTGTCGAGCGAATTGGTCGCCTCGTCCAGAAATACAATGCCCGGATCTTTGTAAACAGCCCTTGCAATCAGCATACGTTGTTTTTGTCCCTGACTAAGTCCGATACCCTCACTGCCAATTTTAGTGTTATATCCAAGGGGCAGGGCATCGATGTATTCCTTTATATTAGCAATGGTAACAGCTCGCAGTAAGTTGTCCTTGTCAATATCTTCTTCGCCGGGAGCGATGTTTCGGGCAATGGTGTCAGAAAAAATAAAACCATCCTGCATCACTACACCACACTGACGGCGCCATTCACGCATGCTGTAATCAGTCAGTAACTGATTACCAACGCGTATTTCTCCCTGCTGAAGCGGATAAAACCCAAGCATCAGTTTGACGAGTGTTGTCTTCCCGCTACCACTGGTGCCCACGATGGCTGTTTGCTTACCTGCCGGCACCACAAGGTCGATTCCTTTTATGACCGGTTTACCTGTGCTGGTAGTATCGTACCCAAACACTACATTTTTTAGAACGATAGCTTCATTCACAGGTATCTCCTGAAGTTTCGGTGTGTTTGCAGGTTCTTCATCTTCTTTCTCGTGTACCTCACTGAGGCGTTCCAGACTCAGTTTTGCATCCTGACTTTCCCTTACAAAGGTTATCAGCTGGTCGACCGGACTATTCAATTGGCCAATAATATACTGAACTGCAAGCATCATACCGAGCGTCATAGTGCCATCCACCACGAGTTTAGCCACCAAAGCTGTAATAAGCAGGTTTTTTGTCTGATTAATAAACACCCCTCCCGAATCCTGGTATTGTGCCAGCGTTAATCCCTTAATCCGCAGTCGGAACATGCGTGCCTGAATACGTTCCCATTCCCATCGCTTTTGTTTTTCACAGCCGTTTAGTCTGATTTCCTGCATGCCATTCACCAGCTGGATTACATTACTCTGGTTGGCCGATTGTAGGGAGAAGTTTTTGTGATCGAGGACAGCTCTTCGTTTCATAAACAGCCATACCCAGGCAAAGTAAAGAGCACTTCCTGTGATGAAGATAAAAAAGATGGATGAGTTGTACAGAAGCAATACAATACTGAAGATAACCAGTGTAACTGCCGAAAATAAGATGGTAAGACTCGAATTGGTTAAGTAATGCTGGATGCGTGTGTGGTCGTTGATACGCTGCAGAATATCGCCTGTCATTTTAGTATCGAAATAGCCCAGTGGCAGGCGCATCAGTTTTACCAGAAAGTCAGAGATGAGTGCAATATTCACGCGTGTGCCCAAATGCAATAAGATCCAGCCACGGATAAAGTCGATGGCAGTACTGCTAAGTATCAGCATCAGTTGCGCAATCAGTACCAGTCCGATATACCCTATATCCTGAGTAGCGATACCATAGTCGACAATTGATTGGGTGAGAAAAGGAAGAATTAACTGAAGCAGGCTACCCACTACGAGCCCGAGAAGAACCTGAACAACAAACTTACGATAAGGGCGGATATACGACAACAAAAATGAAAAGCCACGCCGGTTTACTTTTTCATCCTGCTGAGCGAAGAATTCCGGACCCGGTTCGAGCAGCAAGGCAACCCCCAGCTCTTTGTCGGCCGAACGGGCACTTATCCAGCATCGACAAAACTCTTCTTTTGTATAACTTAGTTTGCCGCCGGCGGGATCAGCCACCCGGATACGGGTTTTTCCGCGTCGCTTAGTGACTCCGTACACCACCACGAAATGTTCCTGATTCCAGTGCACAATGCACGGAAGGGGAGCGGTAATCAGTTCGTCGAAGCTCACAATAACACCGGTGGTTCGCAGTCCGATCGATTCGGCAGCCTCGCTGATGCCCAGCAAAGAAACACCTTCTTTATTTAATTGTGACCGTTCGCGTAAACTTTCGAGGGAAAACATGCGGCCATGGAATGCAGCTACCATACGTAAACACGCGGGGCCGCAATCCATAGCATCATGTTGAGAAAAGAAAGGGAATTGCATGCTTTTAAATCTGTTTACAGAAATGAAGATGCAATATTATATAAAAAATAGCAGGTAAAGGACTACTGAAGTGAAAATCATGCATTAAATTATCTTTTGCTTGTAAACAAGGTATATTGGTAAAATGGGTTAGTACGAACCAATAACGGCATAGTCTTCTGCCGGAAATTGGTCTCCTTTGCTGCGGTTGTTCTGCCATTGCAGTGGCTGCAGGTTGCTGATGTCGTCGGTGCCACCTTTCGATACAGGAATAATATGATCGATTTCCCAGCCAACTCCGTTTTCAGAGATGTAGCCAAACTTCTCGAATTGCATCCACGCACCGCAACAATCCTTACGGTATTTATCCGGATCGAAACCCGGAATCTCCATTCCTTTGTTCCAAACAGCTTTAATCATAGCTTGTGACCAGTTGTTTCCGTTACAATCAGTATTCTTCAAACGATTCATTGTTGGTTTCTTTGCAGCATGACATGGACATATAGCATTCTTCAGGCTATACGGTATTATCCCGGTCTCGTTCAGAGAGGGAGCAAGTAATCTGAATAGCGAAGCGTTTATTTGCATGACCTTATAGTTTTATCCACTGCAAGTATAAGATTAAAAATGCTTGGTTTTACTAACAAATCACTACCAGGGAACTACCAAAGTACTAATTAACCGATTAATATATTTTAGCAGAAGTGCAGGTTAAGGGCTGTTGCGTATGGGGCAAATGTTGGGGTGCTGTATTTAATAAAACCGAACGGCAGGCAATGTGATTACATTGCCTGCCGTTCGGTTTTATTGCTTGCTTGAAGCAATGAAATCAACAATAAGGGGTATAAGTGCTAGAAGTTAAATCCAAATAATAGTAGTTTGGCCATCTGCGGTTAATATCTTTAACCAATAACCTCCTTTAATATCACTCATTTGTGCTGCGTTTAATGCTGTAAATTCTGCTGCTGTCTTAGTAGTTGTTTTCATAATGCTTTTTGTTATTTTTAATTACCTTACAATATTATAGCTAAAATTTGGTAGTTGAGCTCACAAAGTACTACCAAAGCACTCACGAAGTACTAATATCTGCTATAAAAAAAGTAAAGATAGAAGCTTTATTTCGTATGAAAATAATGTTTCTTAATAATAATTCGTATGATATTGCATATCCAATCCTTTTATGTAGTTTTGGGAACTACTTTTTTACTCACATTCAACTGTCGTGATAAGGTGGTTTTCAGATTAAAGTTTGTAAAAAGTGAGTAGTTTGTGAGTAGTTTGTGAGAACTTTGATTTTTCTTCTTACTACCCCTCGCTATAGTAGGAGAAAATGTGTATTTTCGTGCTTCCAAACAAACAGTACAGCGCTTAGCTTAATACATCAGGTTCTATGTCCTCGAAAAGTGTCTTTCTTCTTGCTCTGATACCCTTAATCCTGATTTTTGGTACTCAGGTTTTTTTGGTGAACGATTACTATACCACAACAAGGGCTGCCTGGATAAAAGAGTCAAATACAATATTAGAAGAATCTTTTAGAAAGGATTTGACATTGAGAAATGATTACTTTAGAGTTTTAATAGATGAGTCGACTCTTGTAATCAATTCGAATAATCCTTCTGACGAAAATATGGCTGCTGTCGATTTCCGAAAAGTAAAATCAAGTAGTGTTATTAGCATTATTGACATGGCCATTCATAAACATATAAGTACTCTCGTTCCTCTCAACCTTCATCAACTTGATAGTGTAACTGCCACGATTCTGGAAACACGAAAAGTGAACAGCAAATTTACAGTAAATATCGTCAATAACCTCACAGGGGAACTTATCGAAGCATCTAAAGACAACTGGAGGTCTTCTCTTTTTCTTATATCCAGCGAACGAATGTTGATCGACGCCGAAAATAACATTGCGCTCCAGTTGCACCTGATCAATCCATTTCAA
>JAQUYE010000152.1 GCA_028691965.1 Paludibacter sp.
TTGAAGGAGTGCGCAAATCCTCTTGCGTTAATGGCTCGTTGACCAAACCTTTTAAGCAGAATGCCGGTAGCAGAAGATGTCTACATCGGCAATGCAGACCGGCTACATCGGCAATGTAGACCGGCTACATCGGCAATGTAGGTCAGCTACATTCGCAATGCAGGTCAGCTACATTCGCAATGCAGGTTAGCTACATTCGCAATGCAGGTCAGCTACATTCGCAATGCAGGTCAGCTACATTCGCAATGTAGGTCAGCTACATTCGCAATGTAGGTCAGCTACATTCGCAATGTAGGTCAGCTACATTCGCAATGTAGGTCAGCTACATTCGCAATGTAGCCGAAGTCATATCAACTAAAAAAAGAGGGTGAGTCAATTATCTATTGACACACCCTCTTTTCATACGTCAGAACGCTTAGTGAGTTTTATGCACCAAAGTCGTCGAACATAAGCATTTCACGGGGTACTCCCAGATCGTAGAGCATTTTCTCAACAGCTTTCGCCATCGGACCGGGACCACACATGTAGTATTCGATATCTTCAGGAGAATCGTGTTTCGATAAGTAATTGTCGTGAATAACCTTATGAATAAAGCCAACGTAACCTGTCCAGTTATCTTCCGGCATAGGCTCACTTAAAGCGATGTTAAACTGGAAGTTGGGGAATTCACGCTCGAGTTTACGGAAATCTTCTTCGTAGAAGATCTCGTTTTTCGAACGGGCACCATACCAGTAAGAGATCTTACGATCCGAAACCTTTAAGGTCTCGAGTAAGTGGAGAATATGTGAACGCAACGGAGCCATCCCTGCACCACCACCAATGTAAAGCATTTCGCGTTTTGAGTTGAGGATAGGATGGAATTCGCCAAAGGGTCCTGATACCATCACCTTATCACCAGGTTTAAGGTTGAAGATGTACGAAGAACAAATACCCGGCTTAACATCTGCCCAACCTCCTTTAGCACGATCAAACGGAGGAGTTGCAATACGTACGTTCAACATCACGATATTTCCTTCAGCAGGGAAGTTGGCCATCGAATAGGCACGCATGGTTTCTTCTTCGTTTTTGCAGGCAAGATCCCACATTTTGAATTTATCCCAGTCGCCACGGAAACGATCTTCAACCTGGAAATCGGAGAATTTAATATCGTACTTAGGAACATCGATCTGAATGTAACCACCCGGTTTGAAATTAAGGTTTTCACCTTCGGGTAATTTTACTACAAATTCTTTGATAAAGGTTGCTACGTTGTTATTGGAAACAACCTCACACTCCCACTTCTTAACACCCAGGATAGTTTCGTCCATACGGATGCTCATGTCGTTTTTAACCTTCACCTGACAGCCAAGTCGCCAGTTATCCTTAATCTCCTTACGCGAAAAGTGAACGGCTTCGGTAGGTAGAATTTCACCCCCTCCTTCGTCAACCTGGCATTTACATTGAGCACACGACCCTCCTCCACCGCAGGCAGAAGGAAGAAAAATGCTTTGCTGCGACAAGGTTGTTAAGAGTGTGGTGCCGGCAGGAGCTATCACTTCTTTTTCGCCGTTAATGGTTATCTTAACATCTCCCGAAGCTACCAGGTACTTTTTGGCTACCAGCAGGATGATGGTAAGGAGCAGAATTACCAGCAGGAAAACCCCCAGACTGGCAAGTATCATAGTTGTATTGATTGCTACTAACATTATTGATTTAATTTTTTAGTTTACGATCAGATTTTCAGTCCGGAGAAGCTCATGAAAGCCATAGCCATCAGAGCAACAGTGATAAAGGTGATACCCAGACCACGCAAGGCCGGAAATACATCCGAATAGGCCATTTTCTCACGAATAGCTGCCAGACCAATAATTGCCAGCCAAAAACCAACTCCCGAACCCAGTGCATAACTGGTAGCTTCACCTATGTTTACAAATTGACGCTGCTGCATAAACAACGAACCTCCCATGATGGCACAGTTAACAGCGATAAGAGGAAGGAAGATACCCAGCGATGCATAGAGCGACGGACTCACCTTCTCAACCACCATTTCAACTAACTGAACGATAGCGGCAATTACTGCGATAAAGAGGATAAACGACAAATAACTCAAATCAAGGGTTGCCAACGAGGGACTGATCCAGGCCAATGCTCCTTCTTTTAACACATAGTTCTCCAACAGGTAATTGATGGGCAATGTAATTCCTAATACAAAGACAACAGCCAGACCTAAGCCCATGGATGTTTTAACATTCTTCGAAACGGCGAGGTATGAACACATCCCCAGGAAGAAGGCAAAAACCATGTTGTCGACAAAGATCGACTTTACAAATATGCTTACTATATTTTCCATTGTTTTTCTGTTTTATTTTTCCTGTAATTCTTTGTTGATAGAGCGGTGTACCCAGATGATAACGGCAACTAAAATAAGCGCCATCGGAGGCATAACCATCAACCCATTATTCACGTAACCTGCTTCGTAAAACGATTGAGGAATAATCTGAAGTCCGAACAGAGTTCCTGCACCAAGTAATTCACGGAAGAAAGCCACTACGACCAGAATCCATGCATATCCTAAACCATTCCCCAGTCCATCAATAAACGACTCCCAGGGGCGGTTGCTCATCGCAAAAGCTTCGAGTCGACCCATCAGGATACAGTTGGTAATGATCAGTCCGATGTATACAGAAAGCTGTACACTCACATCGTATGCAAAAGCTTTGAGGATTTCACTTACCACTGTTACCAGGGCAGCTACTACCACCAACTGTACAATAATTCGGATACGGTTGGGAATGGTATTACGCAATAATGAGATGATCACGTTGGAGAACGCGAGAATAATGGTTACAGAAAGACCCATCACTATGGCCGGCTCGAGTTTAGCGGTTACCGCCAATGCCGAACAGATACCCAGTACCTGTACCGCGATCGGGTTGTTCTTACTCAACGGGCCTAAGAAGACCTCTTTGGTTTTATCTGAAAATAATTTACTCATTGTGCAGTTCCTCCCTCAGTTGATTGTTTAAAATAAGCCTCGTATTGTCCCAGACAATCCATCAGCATTTTCTCAACACCTTTACTGGTAATTGTTCCACCCGAAATTCCATCTACATAGTCCTGCCCTTCTGCCGATTGTCCCGGCTTTACAACAGCAACTGAAAGGAATTCGCGTTGATCGTTCAGTATTGACTTGCCAACAAATTTTTCCTGAAAAGGTTTTGCCGAGATTTCGGCTCCCAGTCCGGGTGTTTCACTGGCATGTGAGAAATACGTACCGTAAATAGTATTCTTGTCTTCGTTAAGGGCTACATACCCCCAGATTGGTCCCCAAAGACCAGCTCCGTAAACAGAAATAACATATTTAGGAGCTCCGTCGATATTTGCTACGAAGAGCGGAAGTTCGCGCTCTTCCAGTTTTTTAGCCAATTCCTTTTTCAATACGATGTCAAAGGCTTCAACCTTTGGAGAGGCAACTACTTCGGCTGTAGAATTAACTACCAGTTCGTCGGTAATGTATTGTTTCCACAAGGCTTTTGCATCCTGATCTTTCGTATCGATATTGAGCGAACTAAGAATCTGTTTCATTTTATCCAGCTCAACGTTGGTCGTCTGTTTTTCTTTCAACGATCCCGATACGAGGGCCAGCACCAGTGCTACAATGACTACCATCACCGTAGCGTACAATAAAGTATAACTGTTATTATTTGTATTCATACTGTTTCCTCCTTGTTATGCGTTGGTTTTAGCCCGTTTCAGACGCTTCTTAATATTAGCATCCACTACGTAATAGTCGATCAGTGGTGCAAAAATATTCATGAACAGAATCGCAAGCATCATCCCTTCAGGATATCCCGGATTCAATACGCGAATAATAATTGTAAAGGCTCCAATCATGAAACCGTAAATCCACTTTCCGATTTCAGTACGTGATGAGGTAACCGGCTCGGTAGCCATAAACACGGCACCGAAGGCAAAACCTCCCAGGGTCAGATGATTGTACCATGGTAGATTAGCCACAGCATTATCAGGACCAATCGCGTTAAACAGACGGGCCATCAGCGCACCCCCTCCGAAAACTGAGAAGATTACCTTCCAGCTGGCTACT
>JAQUYE010000052.1 GCA_028691965.1 Paludibacter sp.
CGGCTGTTGCACTTCCAGCAGCAATACTACCGGTTTGTACAAAAGGAATTTTGTTTTCAATACATCGTACCGACATCCCGATATAAGCTGAGCTACCATCTATCCATAAATTACCGGAATAAATAGTGGCACAAGCAAGGTATGGATTACTATCCATCAACTTACTTCTCGCAATTTCCTTCTTCTTTACAGATGCAATCTCTCCTTCACTTTTTGTCCAGAACATAGCAACTTCCTTTTTACCCTCAAATGTCCAATTATTGCGCATACCCGACCCGACAGCCGAGAATCCGGAGCTATTATAAGGTGGAAAATCCAACGAAGTCCAGTAATCTGTTTTACCTTCAAGCAAAGCAGCAGCATTACCCTCAAAAGAACCGAACAACACTTCATAATCTTCAAGGGTCGCCACATGCCAGCCTGCCGGAGCTAATTTACCTGAAAGCACTGCGAATCCATTGTATAACGCACCATATTGAATAGTATCCGTGACATTGTTTTGGTACCAGCAATATCCTCCCTCAACTCCCCCTACAGACATCCAGGCCTCCTCATCTTCAAGAAGTGGAATAGCCGCTCCATCCTTGTAATGAGTAGTCCTTAAATTCATAGCCATCCATTGCTGATTGCCTATTGTAACTATCGGATAATCATTGCCGTTGTAATCAGTACAGGCATAAAAAGGAAGTGTAATAACATCATTCTGCGTGGGTGAAAACACATGCACACAACTGTTGCCTTCAGAATAGGCTACAAGCTTAATAAGATCACCAGTCTGATAATCCATTGTTACCTCCTCATGTACAAGCTGTGAAGTATACTGAGGAGAATTACGTTCACCTGATTGTGCCGGTGAGGTATTCATTAAATCTAATTGCACGGCTCCACTTGCCGGACCCGTATTTATCAGTTTCGCTGAATAGGTCTTGTCTTGTGTTACAACCGACACAAAGCTTACACCTTGCATCAGGTTAGAAAGTGTAAACTCACTATATCCTTTCTGCAACAAGTACGGTTGTGCATGTATCAGTCTGCCTGAACCATCCAGCAACCTGACATGAGCATTTTGAGGAGATGAAGAGTACAACGATAGCACACAATTCCCATTCAAAGAGGGAGTTGGGTAAACCATTAAGTCTGAGGTAACAGTAAGTTGAGGTAAATCTGTAATTAAGTAGTTTAATTTCAACACTTCAGTCCCTGATAAAGTGACAGTTGATCCGCTAGTCAAATTCTCTACAAAAACTGAATCAATGGTTGTGGCTATACCACCTGGAGCAAATTGAATCGTGAAATGCTGTGCATTCAGAGGGTTCCATAACACCAAAAGCAAGGTTGTAGTAAACAAAAAACCTTTTCTCAAAGTAAGTAAATTTGATTTCATATCCGCAAATATTTATAAACTGTAATATTCGGGCTCAATGTAGGTGAAACCGCTGTTGTACCTAAAGAAATAACGCAACTGCTTTATAATAACAGGTTCGATTATGAAGAATAACCAGCAAGCTGTCGCACAAAAGCCATTTGTTTTCTTGCAATAAGAACAGAAAACACAATCCAGGGCAGTAATGAAACGATTGAGAAAATCATACCAATCATACCAGCTGTTGATGGAATCAACATACACACTCCTGACGCCAACCCCCACCCGGCTGTTGCTTTACCATACAAGGGCGACCTGAACATGGTGACTGAAAAAAGCAGTAATGTGACCGCGTTAAAAACATAATACACATCAAAGGCAGTTCCTTTGTATCGTTCAATTAAACCAATGGCAACCGTCTCAAGTTGCATGCGTATTTCCGATGAATCGGTGAGGTAGTACTGTTGGCTTACAGATAGCATTTCAAACCCGACAGCAGAGGTATAATAGGCAGCTATACCAATCATACCGACAAACAAGGCGATACTCATTTTAGCAAAATCCAGCTCTTTTAAGCTTGCGAACAACCCAAGGTAAACTACTATCAGGAGTGCATTATTTACGTAATATAAAAAATCAAGGCTTAGCAAACCCAATAACCGGTTGGTGTGAAACAATTCTATAAAACCAACAGCAGTGGAAGGAGGTGGACTTAGAGTAAAAATGATTAGTTGAAGGGGGATGATACAAACTATCAGTAGTGCGGAAATACCTCCGTACTTAATTATTGATATCCATTTGATATCCACTTGTGGAAGGAAGCCAACATCTCCAGCTTTCATAGTCTCGCTGCTATTTGTTTAGCACTAATTCAATGACCCACTTCTTGAAATAACACGACAAAATTAAGTGTTTACATTCAAGTATTTACACCTGAAAAAATGTTATTTAGCATGTATTTTACATTTTGTGTTTCAAGAACATAGCTATCGTCAAAAAACAAAGCTATTTGACCAAAAAAAGAACATTCAGAACATATAAATGACGTATTTTTGTGACGAATATATAAATTACCTGAAAACTCATAATCTCCTGAAATATATGGCAGAAGTTATTATCCTCCCTAAACAAGGGCAATCAGTCGAAAGTTGTATTATTACAGAGCTCAAAAAGCAAAAAGGCGATACTGTAAACGAGGGCGATGTGCTCTTTACCTACGAAACCGACAAGGCTTCGTTTGAAGAAGTATCTCCCTCTTCGGGAATTGTGCTCGAAGTTTTTCATAAGGAGGGTGATGAAGTCCCTGTGCTTATGAATATGATGGTTATTGGTCAACCTGGTGAAACGGGTGATTGGAACACAGAGGTAAAGCCGGAACAGACTTCTTCGACGGTGTCAGACCAACAAGCTGTTGTTACACCAAATGAACTATCAACAACTACAGTTGAAGTAACTGCACCGACTACTGAAGCAGGTCCTGGTAAATTAACCGCCATTTCACCCCGTGCTAAAAATCTTGCAACATCAGAAGCACTACTAACATCAACCATAAGTGGTTCAGGCCCGAACGGACGAATTATTGAACGGGATGTAAAGGCAGCATTGGAGAACCGGCCTAAGGTAACACCGCTGGCTAAGAAACTAATTGCCAGCGAAGGCCTGGATATCCAAACCAAGGGTACCGGACTGGCAGGAACTATTACATCTGCTGATCTTAAAACACCTGCCAACACCGTATATGGTATGGATTACGAGGATAAGAAATTATCCAATATGCGTAAGATTATCGCTAAGGCCATGCATGCTTCTCTGCAAAACTCAGCACAGCTCACTCATCATCTTGGAGCAGATGCCCGTAATATCATGGCATTACGTAAAAAAGCAAAAGCAGCATTCGAATCGGGTCAGCTTACTACAAATCTTACAATTAATGATTTCGTATGTTTTGCAGTGATTCGTGCCCTCAGGAAATTCCCCAACGCAAATTCCCATTTTCTGGGTGATTCGATGCGTCTTTTCAACAAGGTTCACCTGGGACTGGCTGTTGACACCGAACGGGGATTAATGGTGCCTGCTGTTCGTAATGCAGACGACCTATCCATTACCGGCCTGGCCAACCAGCTTAAAGAAGTAGCGAATGCCTGCAAAAAGGGAGCCATAGCTCCTGAGCTGTTATCCTCTGAAGCTGCCACTTTTACCGTTTCAAACCTTGGTAATTATGGTGTTGAAATGTTTACTCCGGTTATCAATCTTCCTCAATCGGCAATTCTGGGTGTTAACACTATCATTCCCCGCCCGAAAGATATGGGTGATGGTATATACGGTTTTGTACCCTATCTCGGACTGAGTCTTACCTATGATCATCGCGCACTGGATGGTGGTGAGGCTACCCGATTCCTTAAACAAATTGCAATTGAAATCGAAACACTTGAAATAGCACTATAATATTATGTATGATCTACTAATAATCGGTGGCGGACCAGCCGGATATGTGGCTGCTGAACGGGCTGGACATAAAGGTCTGAAAGTACTTCTTTTCGAAAAAAATAAAATGGGTGGTGTATGCCTTAACGAAGGTTGTATCCCTACAAAAACACTGCTTTATAGCGCCAAAACATACGAAAACGCTGTTCATGGCGACAAGTACGGAGTTTTTGGCGAGAATATCCGTTTCGACTTTGGAAAAATAATGGCGCGTAAGAATAAAGTAGTACGCAAATTAGTATCCGGAGTTGAAAGTAAAATGAAAATGAACCATGTTACCGTTGTAAAAGGTGATGCAATGATTATGGGTCGTTCGCAGCAGGGAATAGAAGTAAGCTGCAACGGTGAACAGTTCGTTGGATCCAACTTATTAATCTGTACGGGTTCCGAGGCGTTTGTACCTCCCATTCCGGGAATAGAAGCTGCTGGTGAGATTATTCTTACTAACCGTGAAATACTTGACCTGAAGGAACAACCCAAGTCGTTGGTAATTATAGGAGGAGGAGTTATAGGCATGGAATTCGCCAGCTTCTACAATAGTCTCAACACTAAAGTGACTGTAGTGGAAATGCTCCCTGAAATTTTGGGTAACAACGACTACGAAATATCTGCCATGCTACGTGAACAGTACTCAAAAAAAGGAATTACATTTAATCTGAATGCGAAAGTAGTAAAGGTTGAATCGAATACTGTCTATTTTGAAAAAGACGGAGAAACACACTCCGTTGAAGGTGATAAAATTTTAGTAAGTGTGGGCCGACGTCCGGTAACTAAAGGCTTCGGTCTGGAAAACCTGAACGTTGAACTTTTCAAAGGTGGTATTAAAACCGACGATAAAATGCGGACTAACGTTCCCGGCGTTTTTGCTGCAGGTGATGTTACCGGTTTTTCACTACTGGCACACACAGCAAGTCGCGAAGGCGAAGTGGTGGTCAACAACCTTACCGGTCGCCCCGATCGCATGCGTTACAATGCCATTCCCGGTGTTGTGTATACTAACCCCGAAGTATCCGGTGTCGGAGAAACGGAAGAATCGGCTAAAGCAAAAGGAATCGACTATAAGGTTGCAAAATTACCAATGGCGTATGCCGGAAGGTTTATTGCCGAAAATGAGGGTGGCAGCGGATTATGCAAGGTCCTTACAGGTGCTCGTCACAACGAGGTTATTGGTGTTCACATGATAGGCAATCCTTCCAGCGAAATGATTTACGGAGCTTGCCTGGCTATTGAACAGGAAATGACACTTTCCGAAATGGAAGAAGTTGTGTTCCCCCACCCTACAGTAAGTGAAATCTTCAAAGAAACCATCTTCGCATTTTAAAAAATAAAAATTAATACTTAACACAACAATACAATGCCTAAAGTTCAATTTATTGATCCAGCAGAATCCCGCAAGGCGGGCATGATCGATTTTCAACCGATTGCTGTCAACCAGTACCAAAAAACAGTTTCCGACGAAAAAGGCAACTTTACAACCGAAGAGTTCAACGCTATCTATCACGATATGGTTCTCATTCGTGAGTTTGAAACGATGCTCAATCTTATAAAAACAAAAGGAGAATACAACGGTACTTCATACAACCATCCCGGTCCTGCCCACCTCTCAATTGGTCAGGAATCGGCAGCTGTAGGTATGGCATGGACCCTGACCGTTGATGATTTCATTTTCGGAAGCCATCGTTCTCATGGCGAAATCCTTGCAAAAGGGATGTCGGCTATTCACAAACTGGACGATAAAGAGCTGATGCAAATTATGGAATCGTTCTTCGATGGAGCAGTCTTAAAAGTTGTACAAGCCGGTTTTAACGGCACAACTAAAGAGTTAGCCCGTCGATTCCTGGTATATGGAACACTGGCTGAAATCTTTGCACGCGAAACAGGATTCAACAAGGGACTTGGTGGATCTATGCATGCTTTCTTTACTCCTTTCGGAGTATATCCTAACAACGCCATCGTAGGTGGCTCAGGTGACATAGCTGTAGGTGCTGCTCTTTACAAAAAAGTAAACCGTAAGCCGGGAATGGTGGTTGCTAATATCGGCGATGCTTCCATGGCTTGTGGTCCGGTTTGGGAAGGGCTTAACTTTGCCTCTATGGATCAGTTTAACGAGCTTTGGGAAGGTGACATGAAAGGGGGCCTACCGGTGATTATCAATATTATGAATAATCAATATGGTATGGGCGGACAAACCTGTGGTGAAACCATGGGCTACGGCGTCGCAGCCCGTATCGGTGCAGGTGTAAATGCCGACCAGATGCATGCTGAACGGGTAGATGGATATAACCCGCTGGCTGTTATCGATGCATACAAACGCAAACGCAAAATAATAGATGAAAAACGCGGTCCGGTTTTATTAGATGTACTTACCTACCGTTACAGCGGACACTCTCCTTCCGATGCATCTTCTTATCGTTCGAAAGAAGAAGTGGAAGCATGGGAAAAACAAGACTGTATAGCCAGCTATGGCCATCAGTTAATTGAAGCTGGTGTTGCTACTCAGGCCGACCTGGATGCAGCCTGGGCAGATGTCAAAGCTATCGTTTACGATATGTTCCTGAAATCTATTGATGATACACTTTCTCCCCGGATGAAAAATGCCGAAGTGATTAGCGATATGATGTTCTCAAACAGCTCGGTCGACTCCTTATCGGATGCAACGCCGGATGTACTGTTGCCGTTAGCCGAAAACTCACGTGTTAAGAAAATTGCAACAAAAGAACGTTTTGCATTTGATGCTGAAGGTAAACCTTTCAGTAAAATGAAACAATACCAACTCCGTGATGGTATCTTCGAAGCTATGATGGATCGTTTTTATAAAGATGCTTCGTTAATAGCCTACGGAGAAGAAAACCGTGACTGGGGCGGAGCTTTTGCAGTGTATGGTGGTATGACAGAAGCACTACCCTATCATCGTCTGTTTAACTCTCCTATTGCTGAAGCATCAATTGTAGGGACAGCCATTGGTTACGCTATGTGCGGAGGTCGTGTGGTTCCTGAAATTATGTATTGCGACTTCCTGGGCCGTAGTGGCGATGAGGTATTCAACCAGCTTCCTAAATGGCAGGCAATGAGTGGTAATGTTCTTAAAATGCCGGTTGTAGTGCGTGTTTCAGTAGGTTCAAAATACGGTGCTCAACACTCGCAGGACTGGACTTCACTTGTGGCACACATTCCGGGATTAAAGGTTTGCTTCCCGGTTACTCCCTATGATGCAAAAGGTTTAATGAACAGCGCACTGCAGGGAACTGACCCGGTAATTTACTTTGAAAGTCAGCGTATTTATGATATCGGTGAACAATTCCATGAAGGTGGAGTTCCTGAAGGTTATTATGAAATTCCATTCGGCGAACCGGATGTTAAGAAAACAGGTAGTGACCTGACGATTCTAACGGTAGGATACACTTTATACCCTGCACTGCAGGCTGCCAAAGTTCTCGAAGAAAACTATGGTATGTCGGTCGAAGTAATCGATGCGCGCAGTCTGGTTCCTTTCAATTACGAAAAGGTGGTAGAATCAGTAAAGAAAACCGGTAAGTGTATTGTTGCAAGCGACGCCAATGCTCGCGGTTCATTCCTCAACGACCTGGCATCCAATATCTCACAACTTTGTTTCGATTACCTGGATGCACCGGTATCTGTACTTGGTTCACGCAACTGGATTACTCCTGCTTTCGAACTGGAAGAAGCTTTCTTCCCACAGGTTAACTGGTTCCTTGACATGGTACACGAACGTATCCAGCCTCTTAAAGGATATATTCCCGGACAAAACTTCACCGATGGTGAGATAATCCGCAGAGCAAAGAAAGGAGTATAACAATGTTAAAAGTAAATGCACATATGCACACCCCCCATTCGTTCAGTGCCTTTTCCTCCCTGGAAGAGGCACTCGACCGGGCAGTGGAAGAGGGTGTGAAGGTAGTGGGTATCAACGACTTTTACACTACCGCAGGATATAGTGATTGGGCAACAGGTTGTCGCGAGCGCGGATTGCATCCTTTGTTTAACATCGAACTAATCAGTTTGAACGAAGAGGATCAAAAAGCTGGCCGACGGGTTAACGATCCGGGAAACCCCGGTCGTACCTATATAAGTGGCAAAGGACTTCGTCATCCTTTCCACCTTGATGAACCTTATGCAGGTTTGTTGGCAGGCGTCCTTAAAGAATCCAACGATCAGGTAGTGGCTATGCTCGATAAACTAAATGCCCTTCCGGTAATGAAAAAAGCAGGTATCCAGCTTGACTTACAGTGGATTCTTACGAACCTTACTCAGGGTATGTTTCGTGAACGTCATTTGGCCAAAGCTCTCCGAATGAAAGTTGCTGAACTGGCTGGTGACGACATGACAGCTTTTAAGAATCTGATGGAAACCATTTTTGGCGGAAAAGAATTAAAATCATCTCCCGACGATATTGCGGGTGTGGAAAATGAAATTCGTGGCAACCTTCTTAAAGCAGGTGGTGCTGCTTTCGTTGCCGAGGATCCAAAAGCTTTCCTGCCTGTAAAAACCGTTCAGGAAATTATTCTTGCCGGTGGTGGTATTCCTACATATCCATTCCTCGCCGACGATGCTAAGGGAGCTTATACTGATTTCGAGGGTGATCTGGAGAGAGTTGCAGAAGAGCTTACTCAACGTGGTTTTCATTCAGTCGAATTTATAACTACCCGAAACGGCGTGGAACTACTGGAAAAATATGCCTCCTATCTTCATGATAAAGGGTTTGTAGTTAGTTTCGGTAGTGAACACAACACACCGGCAATGGAACCGATAGAGTTGTTTGCACGTAATCACACCCCACTTACCGACCGGTTAATGCAAATCAATTATGAGGGTGCCTGTGTAATTGCTGCACATCAGCACCTGGTTGCTCAAGGTCTGCGAGCTTATGTAGATGCGGATGGAAATGCCGACCGTTCGAAAAGAGCTGAATTTATTGCATTAGGAAAAGAGATTTTAGAGAATTAATATGAAGGGAATTCAAGATCTGATAGATATATCAAGAAAGTACGGTGCCGATAGCCGTTTTGTAATTGCAGGAGGTGGTAACACCTCGTTTAAGACGGAGGATCGCTTATGGGTGAAAGCCAGTGGTTCATCACTGGCAACTATTACCGAAGACGGATTTGCAGTACTCGACAGGGAATTGCTCAACAAAATGTCGGATAAGACTTATAGTGCTGTTGCTGCCGAACGGGAAGAAGAAGTAAAGAACGACCTTGCAGCTGCTACTCTTACAAAAGGGAAACGTCCGTCGGTTGAAACTTCTATGCATAACGCCATTCGATATCCGTTCGTAATACACCTGCATCCTACCCTGGTCAATGGAATAATGTGTGCACAACATGCAGAGCAACGTCTTACTGAGCTATTCGGAGAAAAGAACGTTTACATTCCGTATACCGACCCGGGCTATGTGCTATTCAAAAAAGTAGAAGATGCAATTATTGAATACAGAAAAAAATTCAATGAGGAACCAAAGGTAATATGGTTACAAAACCACGGGATTTTTGTTGCAGCTGATACAACTCAGGAAGTAGAAACCATCTACACCGCAATTATTACCAAACTGGAAGCCGCGGTATCGATTGCCTTACCTGAAGGTGAACGTGAACTCTGTTCGTGTACCGAACAGGTTCTCCCGGGATTACGCATGATGCTCTCAAAGGAGGGACTAAAAACATTGAAAATACGTAAAAACAATCTTATTAAGAGTTTCTACGACAGTGAATCAGAACAGCTAGCTATTCTTCGCCCCTTTACTCCGGATGCCATTGTATATTGCAAGTCAAATTATCTTATTTTCAATGAAGAAGAACCTGAAGCTGTACTTGCATCAGCTGAGAAAGCTATTCCGGTATTTCAGCAAAAATTCGGATATCTTCCAAAAGTTATCCTTCTGAAAGGAATTGGACTCGTAGCTGTTGGTGATAATGCAGGGCAATGCGATATTATTTTAGATGTATTTGAAGATGCACTGAAAATTGCCTGGTTAGCGAAATCATTCGGAGGTGCTCATCCAATGACTCAGGCACAAATCGACTTTATTGATAACTGGGAAGTAGAAAATTACCGTCGCTCAGTTGCAGCAGGAACAAGTGCCGGTCGTGCCGAAAATAAAACCATTGTTGTTACAGGTGCCGCACAGGGATTTGGTGAAGGTATCGCACGGTGTCTGCTACTGGAAGGTGCTAATATAGTAGTAGCTGACCTGAATGAAACGGTAGGTCAGTCAACAGTAGACAATTTTAACCAACTGGCAAAGAGTAACCGCGCAATATTTGTAAAAACAAATGTTGCGGATATCCCGAGCATCGAAAACCTGGTTCGCGTAACCGTAGCTAATTTTGGTGCTATTGATACTTTTATAAGCAATGCGGGTGTACTTCGTGCCGGAGGATTGGAAGACATGACTCCCGAAGATTTTGAATTTGTAACCAAAATAAACTACAACGCCTATTTTTATTGCACAAAAGTGGTAAGCAGGGTGATGAAGTTGCAGACCCGGTTTGCGGCCGACTATTATGCCGACATTATTCAAATCAACTCAAAGTCAGGCTTGCGCGGCAGTAAAGCCAATTTTGCCTATGCTGGTGGCAAATTTGGAGGGATCGGCCTTACCCAATCCTTTGCACTCGAACTGGCTCCTTTCAAAATAAAGGTAAACTCCATTTGTCCGGGAAACTTCTACGAAGGACCGCTGTGGAGCGATCCCGAAAACGGATTATTTGTTCAATATCTACGTGCAGGTAAGGTGCCGGGAGCCAAAACAATAGATGATGTTAAGGCGTTTTACCTTGCACAAGTACCTATGCGAATGGGATGTTCTCCGGAGGATGTTACCAAAGGCGCTCTTTACCTGATGGAACAATGTGGAGAAACAGGACAGGCATTACCCATTTCAGGTGGACAAGTAATGCTTAATTAATTAACTAAAGGTTGTAGGGAAACTTTCAGCCTTGCATAAAATGAAGAATATGAAAACTAAAGCAGTAAGATTATACGGGAAAAAAGACCTCAGACTTGAGGAATTTGAATTACCGGCTATCAGGGAAAATGAAATCCTTGCAAAGGTAGTCTCCGACTCTCTGTGTATGTCGTCCTATAAAGCTTCGACACAGGGTACCGACCACAAACGTATTCCGGATGATGTAGCTGATAATCCAATTATTATTGGCCATGAGTTTGCCGGCGAACTGGTGCAGGTTGGTGCAAAATGGGCTCATAAGTTTAAGGCTGGTGATAAATTTTCTATTCAACCGGCACTCTATTATGAGGATGGTCCGGTTGGAATTTTAAGTGCACCCGGATACAGCTACAAACATATCGGAGGTGATGCCACCTATGTTATCATTCCTAATGAAGTGATGGAAAAAGAGTGTTTACTGGCATATCATGGTGAGGGCTATTATCCTGCATCACTGGCAGAACCACTTTCCTGTGTGATTGGTGCTATGCATGCCAATTATCATACAACTCCCGGAAGCTATGTTCACACTATGGAAATTGTAGACGGAGGGAAAATGGCCATTCTTGCCGGCGTTGGACCAATGGGACTGGCTGCCATAAATTATGTTATTCACAGGGAAGATCGTAAACCTTCGTTGTTGGTAGTAACAGATGTGGACCAGGCTCGTCTCGACCGTGCTGCCTCTATTTATCCGGTAGCGCTGGCTGCCAGCAAAGGCATAAACTTACAATATCTGAACACTGGCAAGTTTGAGGATCCGGTTGCCGAACTGAAAGCAATCAGCGGAGACAGTGGCTACGATGATGTATTCGTTTTCGCACCCGTTAAACCGGTGGTGGAACAAGGAGATGCTATTCTTGCTTTTGATGGTTGCTTAAACTTCTTTGCAGGACCCGGAGATCCTAAGTTTAGCGCTATGTTTAACTTCTACAACGTGCACTACGCATATACTCACGTAGTAGGTACCAGTGGAGGTAATACCGACGACATGGTGGAAGCTCTGGACATGATGAGTAAGGGTCTTGACCCTGCCGGACTGGTAACTCATATTGGCGGATTGGATGCAGTCATTGAAGCCACTAATCATCTGCCCGAAATTCCGGGTGGAAAGAAGTTGATCTACACCCATATATCCATGCCTTTAACCCCGATTGATGATTTCCGTAAACTTGGCGAATCAAATCCTGTATTTGCTACATTAGCCGACATTTGCGATAAACACAATGGTATGTGGAGCGTTGAGGCCGAAAGTTATCTGCTTAAGGCTCTGGCATAAGTTTAGAAATCAATTAAATAAGACTACCCCCGGATTACACTGAAGTAATCCGGGGGTAGTTAGTTATAATTCCTTTTATCGTTTAATTATTCCAACCCTTAATCAATAAGGGAGTACTATTTTTGAAGATAACATCATGTTTTGTTGACTCTGCCACTTTCAATCGAACTGCCTTTCCGGGAGTTTCAAAGTGTACGTTATCAAACATCAGCGCTTTCACATTAGTAAGATTGATAAGCGACTCTTTGGTTTGAAGTTTTGCATTTCGTACCGTGAAACCTTTTACGTCGGCAGCATTGAAAAGTTTGTCAGATTGTACCATTGCATTCTCAATTACAACATTAATCAGCGGACTTTCAGGGATGCTGGTCACAGATACAAATTCACTTGACTTCTCGACGATGATATTCTTTGCAAAGATATTACGATAAGCAGGTGTAAGATGATTTATCTCGCGGACAGGTAAACGATGAGCAAGCTCACCAACGTAGAGTGTCCCCCCCAACATATCCCAGCGAAATGCCACACTCTTCAGGTTCATTCGAATACGATCGTAGTAAATGTTCTCACCACCACCACCTCTCGGACGACGGGTTTTAAACCGAATGCCTATACGGGTATTTTCAAACACACAGTCGTGAGTATACACGTTTCTGATCATTGCTGAAGTCTCACTTCCCAGGGTAATAGCTCCATGGCCCTGCTGAGCCAGACTGTGACGAATTACAATATTCTCTGAAGATATATTAACTCTGCGACCATCGTCACCACGCCCCGATTTAATGGTAAAGCAATCATCCCCATTATTGAGGGTGGAATATTCTATCAAAACATTTTTGCTGGATTCAATATCTATCCCGTCACCCCTGGGTATACCAACCGAATTAACGGTAACACCACGAATTATTACTCCATCACAATAAACCGGAACTATATTCCAGAAAATGGTATTCTCAAGTGTGATACCCTCAATAAACACCTTTTTACAACTGGTGGGTGATATAAACATTGGAAGGAATATGGGACTGTTATTACGACCGTCGTATATACGTTCAGCTACAGGTGTGGTATGTGGAACGAACTCCTCCACAACACTCTGAGTCATCATCTGACGTGCTACAGAGCCGTTCTTTGTTGGTCCGTAGAGAGTTCCTTTTCCTGTTATAGCTATATTCTCCTGCTCGAACGCATAAATACATGCTCCCAGAGAATTTACTTCCACTCCTTCATGACGGGTAAAAACTACGGGTAAATAATCTTTAACCTCACCACTAAAATGTAACTCGGCACCTTCTTCCAAATGGAGGTTAACATTGCTTTTCAAACTAATCCGACCGGTAAACCACTTACCTTTTGGTACGATAACCCTACCGCCACCCTGTGCGGCTACCTGATCAATGGCTTGTTGAATAAGCCTTGTAGCTTTATCGCCTGCTCTCAAACCTTTTGAACTAACAACAACTTTTAAAGAAGGAAATACAGGTCTCACAAACTCTGGCATTGGAAAGGGAGCTTTAACCGGAGCTATTTCTTCCGGACAAACTGCCGCCCCCACTTGTTCCTTTGTAGGAATGGTTGATAGATCACTGAAAACAAAACTATAAACAGGTGTGGAAAGGAAGGTAACTAACAGTACAAGGAAAAAAAAGCGGTGATTAGGAGAAACAGACAATTGCATAGACATTTTTCTTCGTATTAATTATTGTAATTAATAGACAGTAAAAATTTGTTTTTGTACTGAAAGGTCACTTTATAAAGATGTTGTTTTAACACTTTATCCCAATTCGAATCAATACTATCTAAAAAAAACGGGGTCACATTACTGCAACCCCATTCTTGGTTTATTCATTTTCCTGAACTTCATCCGCTTCAGATTCGGGTTCAAGTTCTATCATTAATGTATCTTTTGGAATCCTATCACCAACAGCCACACATATCTTTTTAATACGGGCAGTAAACGGCATCTGAATCCGATTTTGCATCTTCATTGCTTCCAATATCAACAAATGATCACCTTCTTTCACCAAATCACCTTCTTTAATGGCAATAGAGATAATAGTTCCGGGTATCGACGATTGCACTTCGTACGGATTAGGATTATTCCATACCTTACGATTTTTGTATTTATTTGAGAGTAAGGTTTTATACTTACGGGCAGTAACCGCAAAATCAACCAACTCAACTTCAGCTTTCTTCATTTAACAGGATTTTAGCAATTACACTTAAAATGGAGGTACTCCGTGTTTCTTATACGGACGGTGGTCATCTTTATTTTTAGAAACTTCAAGTGAATGTAATACCAGTTCACGTGTTTCCTTTGGTTCGATTACAGCGTCGATATATCCCTTAGAGGCGGCCACATACGGATTGGCAAACTTCTCGATATATTCCTGTACCTTCTGTTGACGCATAGCATCCTGATCTTCGGCTTCCATAATTTCTTTACGGAAAATAATATTAGCAGCTCCTTCAGGACCCATCACAGCAATTTCTGCACCTGGCCATGCAAACATGAAGTCGGCTCCCAGGTGACGGGAATTCATAGCTATATATCCTCCTCCATACGCTTTTCGAAGGATGACCGTTACTTTTGGAACGGTTGCCTCTGAATAGGCATACAATAATTTAGCACCGTGACGGATTACTCCGGCATGTTCCTGATCTACTCCGGGTAAATAACCCGGCATATCTTCCAGGGTGACAATCGGAATATTGAATGCATCACAGAAACGAATGAAACGCGCTGCCTTATCTGAAGCATCACAATCAAGCACCCCGGCAAGATACATTGGCTGATTGGCTACAAATCCAACTGTATCACCGTTGAGACGAGCAAATCCAATTACAATATTGGGAGCCCAAAGTTCCTGAACTTCTAGAAACTTAGAATCATCGCACAATGCGAATATTACATCCCTAACATCATAAGGTTGCTTTGGGTCGGCAGGTATTATATTTTCAATGTTCTTGCGGAACTTTGGTTTCTTGGGTTCAATTCGTGCCGCCTTTTCCTGGTTACTGTGAGGAATGAGACTAATAAGTGCTTTGATCTGATTAAGACATTCCATTTCAGTCAATGCAAAGAAATGAGCATTACCTGTAATTTCAGCATGAACACGAGCTCCCCCTAAATCTTCCTGCGAAATCTTTTCACCTAAAACTGTTTCAATTACGTTGGGTCCGGTAATGAACATTTTAGAGATATTCTCAACTACAAATACGAAATCTGTTAATGCAGGCGAATATACAGCTCCCCCTGCACAAGGTCCGAGTATTACCGAAATCTGAGGGATTACACCTGAAGCCATCGTGTTACGATAAAATATCTCACCATAGCCGGCCAGGGCACCTATACCTTCCTGAATACGTGCACCACCTGAGTCGTTAATACCGATACAAGGCATTTTCATTTTTAGTGCGTGATCCATGATTTTTGTTATCTTACGGGCATGTTTTAACCCTAAAGATCCTCCCATCACTGTAAAATCCTGTGCGTAAACGCAGACAGGCGCACCGTTAATTGTTCCGGTACCTGTAATAACACCGTCACCGGCAAGTTCCTTACTATCCATACCGAAATTTCTCTCTTCGTGTTCCACAAACATATCATATTCGTGGAAAGAGTTCGCATCCAACAAATTCAGGATACGATCACGGGCAGTCATTTTGCCCATGGCGACCTGCTTTTCGATGGCTTTCTCACCACCTCCCAGTTGTACCTGGGCTTTCTTTTGCCGCAATGCGAGAATGTTTTTCTTTAACGTCATAAAAACATCAAATTTTAATTAAACGATCAAGTGAATTCTTGTTTTAAAGCTGCACAAAAATAACACATTTTTTGGACAACTGAGCAGAAATGCCCGACTATCTCCGTCTTTTTAGTAAGTTTTTTCGAGCAGACCGGAAAGCTGCTGAATTGAAATCATCAGAGGCCTCATCCAGAACAAGCCATAACTCATTGACTAAATCTTCATTATCTTTCACCATTTGGTAAATTAATCGCATAGCCTGACTTTGAACTCCCGGTGGAGAAGCAGGAGATAACATAAGATCATACAACTTATTGAGTAATTCAACATCATATGTTTCTACACACCGGAGACTATACAGGATGGAAAGTCCTAATCTTACCATACCTGTATGTGAACTTGTCATCACCAGATGCCGAATGCTAAGAGTTTGTTCACTTGTCCACCATTCAGGCCATCGCTGACTTACTTTCTCACATGCCCACAAAGCCCTGAAGGCAGTCTTCGACCCGGAACTGTTCAACGCCAGATCAACTACTTCGGGAAACTGTTCCGGATGTAAGGATAGATACAGCAAAAATTCTTCTAACTGATAGCGGGATGGTAAGTGTGTAAAAACAGTGTTGATGTTCATACTCCACCCTTGAATTTCTGATAGGTAGTCAGCGTATTCCGCACATAACGCAGGGTTTCAGTAGCACGAAATTTACCGTACTTTACAACTTCATCGTTGTAGTAATCAGGATCACTCTTCTTTTCGAGGTACACTTCAACATGCTCATGCCATATATAAGGATTTTGACCATGCTTTTTAGCCAATGACATGGCATCGAGCACATGTGCAGGTCCGGAATTATACGATGCCAGAATAAATTTAATTCTTTCCTCCATGTTCTCAATTTTTCGGAACATAAGATTAAGACTTTTAATATATTGAACACCTGCTTCTATGTTAAGCTCGGGATTCAGTATGTTTTCCCGGCTTAATCCGAAACTTGCAGCTGTACGGGGCATTAATTGCATCAAACCGGAAGCACCTCTTCTTGAGACCTGTGCAGAATCAAATCCTGATTCATGAAAAGCAATGGCAGCAAGTAATTGCCATTCCCACCCGATTTCTTTCGCATACTTTTTAAACAGATCATCATAAGGTGACAATGCTCCTCGTGGAATTCTAAGTCGGGAACTGGTAAAGTAGGGATTCCTGACGATGTATTTGCCATAAAGTTGCGAGCGGAACAGCTCTGTTTCAGGTAACGATTCCCAGCTTGCAATTTGGTCGGCCAGGTCTTTATCATCTTTCCTTATCAACCATCCGTTTCGCTGTGTAAAACCAAGCTGTAGCCGGCAATCAAACCGACGGTTGTGTTCTTTATAAAGAATTGCTTTTTTAAAGTAAGCTACCGTATATTCAATTTTTTTGTTGATTACCTGATTAATAAGATCATCGCTGCTGATGGTATCTGAGACAATCTCTATAGTGATTCCCCCACCAATCTCACGGTTTAAACTGCGTAAACGATGCAATTGAGGGGAATTTTCAGGAACATGGATGGTTTTCCCCCTAAGCTCAGTAATAGTAGTAACAGTATTAAAATCAATCATCTGAACCAATACCAGATAAGAATCGGGTTGATAGGCTACAAACTGAAAGTTTTGTTTCAATTCACGGGTTTCGTAAACATCATAAGCGATCATATCCACGTTCCCTTCATCCAGCCAATCTACCATCTGCTGTCGGGTACCGGCAATATGATACCTGACCGGTCGACCGAGGTAAGACGATAAATTACCTGAAAGCTCCACATCATACCCAACTACTTCGTCGCGGAAAATAAAATAGGAGGTAGAACCATACATTGTGGCGACATGGAGCGTATCCAACTGTAAATTCAGACTGTCTGCTTCTCCGGTTGATGAAGTAGAAATTTCGTGTTTATCCTCAGTACACGAAAACAGAATAAGAAAGAATCCTAACAAAAGACGGACTATCATACGTTCACGGCAGGATTTATAGTCTGCTAAAATAGTCTTAATCTTTCAAAATAAAAAATAGACACCCCACTTTTTACTTACATACGGTCGGGCACATCGATGCCAAGCAGGGCCATACCCGACTTAATCACCTTTGCTACAGCTGCTGAAAGCGTTAAACGGAATCCACGTAAAGTTTCGTTTTCTTCTTTTAAAATTGAGAAATCATGGTAGAACTGATTGTATTCCTTTACCAGTTCGTATATATAATTTGCAATGATAGCCGGACTGAATTCCTCACCAGCCTGTAATACAACCCCGGGATAAGCACTCAACAGCTGAATCATATACTTCTCCTTTTCAGCTAATGCCAGGCTTGGATCCACTTCCTTTGGAAGAGCTAAAGAAGCCTCCTGAGCTTTTCGAAGCACCGATTGAATACGTGCATGTGTGTATTGGATAAACGGACCAGTGTTACCGTTAAAATCGATGGACTCTGTTGGATTAAAGGTCATATTCTTCCGCGGATCAACCTTAAGAATAAAATACTTCAGGGCACCCAATCCCACCATAGCTGCAATTTGTTCTACTTCGGTGTCGGATGCAGTTTCAAGTTTACCTAATTCACGCGCTGTATCACGTGCTGTATCCATCATTTCTTTCATCAAATCATCGGCATCAACCACTGTACCTTCACGGCTCTTCATTTTCCCTTCGGGTAACTCAACCATTCCATAGGAAAAGTGTACAAGTTCTCTACCCCACTCAAATCCCAGTTTATCAAGTAAAAGCGCCAATACCTGGAAGTGATAATTCTGTTCGTTTCCAACTACATAAACCATCTTGTTGATTGGATAATCCTCATAACGCAGTTTGGCTGTACCAATATCCTGTGTCATATAAACGGAAGTTCCGTCGGCGCGTAATAATAGCTTTTCATCTAAACCATCCGGACGAAGATCGGCCCATACAGAGCCATCTTCACGACGGTAGAACACTCCTTTGCCAAGTCCTTCTTCTACTTTCGACTTTCCCTCGAGATAGGTCTGTGACTCGTAGTAAATTTTGTCAAAATCAACACCCATGCGACGGTAGGTAGCATCAAATCCTTCGTACACCCAACCATTCATAGTTTCCCAAAGCGAATACACTTCAGGATCGTGATTTTCCCATGCTAGCAACATTTCCTGGGCCTTTCGCATTAAAGGGGCATTACGTTTAGCATCTTCTTCCGTCAAGCCCTGCTCCATTAGTGTTTTCACTTCTGCTTTGAGAGCCTTATCGAACTCCACATAGTATTTTCCTACCAGGTGATCACCCTTCATTCCTGATG
>JAQUYE010000053.1 GCA_028691965.1 Paludibacter sp.
TACTTCGTTCGTATGCCGAAGTCTATGCGCAGGACGATAATCAGCAAAAATTCCTGCAGGATTTTGTAAAAGCATGGGTAAAAGTAATGAGAGCCGACAGGTATGATCTTTTATAAGGTTTTAATTCAGTAAGCCTTAACCCCCATCCGGCGGAGTAGAATAACACCTTCTGTTCCGCCGGATTTTTTTTACTTTTGTCACAAACCTCACCCCTCCTGTGTCTATACTTGTAAACAACTTATCCTGTGAATCAATTCAATCATCTCTATCAGCTTCATTATCCCATGGTGCAACACCTGATTGCACGAATGGTGGGCGATAGTGATGAGGTGAACGACCTGACACAGGAGGTGTTTGTGAAGCTGTATGTACAGTTAAACGCGGGGAATACGGTCGTCTTCCCGAAAACCTGGCTCTACAGGGTAGCAACGCACCTTACTATCAACCATCTTTCACGGAGTAAAAAGCACCTTCAACTGGAAGAAGCACATCAGTGCGAACTACCTGAAACCGACACTGCCGAAGGACAACTGGAAGCCGGGGATAGGAAAAGACTGGTCGAAAAAGCATTGATGAAGCTGGAGGAACGCGAACGCATTTTGCTTGTGTTGTACGCCGAGGGACTGTCGTACAAAGAAATAGCAGAAATAAGTTCGATAGGTCTCACATCGGTGGGCAAGTTACTATCGCGCGCATTACAAAAATTAAAAAAAGAACTGAACGATGAAGGATATGAACTGTTTGAGTGACGAGCTGGTACAGCGATGGATAGATAAGGAACTGAGCAGCGGGGAAGCAGTAGAACTTAAGGCTCACCTGCAAACATGTGCCGAATGCCGCTATCGCGTACAGGAACAGGAGCAATTGGCTACCAAACTAAAGCAATTGATAGCCGGGCCGGCACAGACCGGTAGTAGCATCCCACCGTTTATTTACCCGGTTGAACCTGCTACGCGCAAAAAAAAGAAACTTACCAATTGGCTGCGGGTTGCAGCAGTAATGCTTCCACTACTACTACTTCTAAAGATCTTTACCAACAAGGAAGAGGTCTACCAACCAACCCGCGAACAACAACTGATGTACGAATCGTTCAGCGACATGGATGCTAACAGCGCATTTCAGGAACGACTGATGGTAACCACTTCGACCAATCAGGAAGGCGAACTACTTGACATTGAAATTCAATAATCAACACCAATAAAACCACATAACAGTATGAAACAGGTAAGCTTTTTAATTTTACTGAGTGTAATGCTGGCAGTTAGTACTTCGTTGGAAGCACAAACGCTTGCCGAATTGTATAAAAAGGGAGAAATACATCTGACGGCCGACCCGACCTATGCAGCAGGTGCCGACTGGTCGAAGGTGTTCTACGACTTCGAACACCAGGATCACGGACGATCGACGGGCGAAAGCAAGAGTATAGTGGTTGCACCCAACGGTTCGGTATTCGTGAGTCACCGCACCCGACACTCCATCTCCAGATTCGACCCGCAGGGAAACTACCTGAGCGATTTTGGTAAAAAAGGAGGTAAGAGTCCGTCGGATTTTATTTACATGCCATCGGTACAAGGCGTGCTCGACGGTAAGCTGGTGTACACCACTGCCGTTGACGGCCGCATGCATTTCTTCGACCTGCAGGGCAACTGGGTGAAGACACTTAAACTAAAGTACATGCCCCTTAATAGTATCCCGCTGAAAGGAGGGAAGATTGCTTTATTGGGTTATGTACCCTATAAAAATGCTCAGGCACGCATAATGATCTCCATCCTAACTGTTGCCGATGGAAAAGAGAAAATCATACGTTCCGAATTCCAGCCCTATGCCAAAGAGAAGACGATCAATATCGACCCGTACTTTTATAAGGATGAAAACGGCAAGGAACAACGGATTGGAAACTGGATCAGTACCAGTCTGCCGATGACTCACCCCTCCTTCTACCGGCTCCGTATGGATGTAACTAAGAGTGGTAACCTGGTAACAGCCAATCCTTCCAACGGTGAAGTTATCATTTATGATCCTTCGGGCAAGGTGCTCACTCAGTTTACAGCCGAACTTACTGCCGAGACAATCACAGCCGAAGACCGGGAAGAGTACTACCAGAAAGCACTTGAAGGGTTTAAAAAGATGGAACAAGAAACTGAAAGCGCTGAAAAACAGAAGGAATACTGGAAGCATTACCTCAACCAGTACAGGCAACAGCTCGGTAAGTTCCGCGACCCTGCCAATTATCCCGACAAGTTACCCGGATTCTCTGAACTAATCATCGACTCCGACGATAACCTGCTGTTGTTCCGGTTTACCCGCGAAAAAGGAAGCAATCAGTTTGATGTATTTACCTTCGACAGCAAAGGAGAGAAAATAAGCACCTGCCGATTTGTAGCCGACAACTATCAGCTAAAAATTACACCCTCTACCTTTCAATTCCACAAAGGTCATATTTACGCCCTTACAAAAGATGCAACTAATGTATTACAACTTGTACGGTTTGAATTAAAATAAAATAGTTAAAGCCCGAAAATTATCCTTTTCGGGCTTTGAACTCAACTGAAAGGGTAAGTTTGGGTTGATCCATAGTGTGGACAAATTAAGGCTTTATTATTGACGAGTACTGACAAGATTTGAAAAAATAATTATCTTTGCCGACGAAGATCGTTTTTTTATGAGGGAACTGATACATAGTGCAAAGAAAAGTCTGGCAGGCTGGCTACTTATCCTTTTTTTAGGGTATTTTGCCGGCATAACGCTTTTTCCTCATACACATATTGTGGACGGAGTACGTATTACACACTCACATCCGTTTTCACAAAGTCCCGACTCGGGCAAACATACCCACACTTCGGCCCAGTTTGATTTGATTGCTCACTTATCGATACTCCTGGTAGTAGCGATAAGTAGTGGCATTTCATTACTCTTAATTGTGGGATTAAACCACTACTCCGGTCAATCTACTGCAGATCCCGCGATTGACTTATCACTACCGGTACTGTGTCTGCGCGGACCTCCTGCCTGTTAAACAAACCTTTTTAAATTGTAAGTCGAATCCAGTTCGACATCTGGTTCACATAACTCATCCGGGCTATGTGCCAGGCTAATTGTATATGTTTAACACTAACACAACAAAAAATGAAATTATATATCACTATTCTAACTGTATTTCTTTCGCAATTTATCTTACTTGCTGATGGTGTCAACACCGCGATAAAACCAACCACCGATGCCAATATTACCGGTCATGTTGTTAGCAATACCGGCGAACATCTCCCCTATATAACTCTCCTTGTTAAAGGAACAACCCTCGGAACCACTACTGATGCAACAGGGCATTATATGCTCAAAGACCTCCCTCCCGGGGAACAAACTATTGAAGTATCAGCAATTGGCTATAAAAAAGCAATGCAGACCATTTTTGTCAAACCCAATACCTTGCTTGAAGTAAACTTCCTGCTCGTGGAAGATAATCAACAACTGGACGAACTGGTAGTATCAGCCACCCGCAACGTGACTACTAAAAAGGAAGCTCCCATCATTGTCAACATTGCATCTGCTAAACTATTTGAAAGTACAGCATCGTGCAACCTGACCGAAGTGATGAACTTTCAGCCGGGATTGCGCATCGAGAATAATTGCGGTAACTGCGGTACTACCCAACTTCGTATTAATGGTCTGGAAGGTCAATATTCACAAATTCTGTTGGATAGCCGACCTATCTTCAGTTCGCTGGCAGGGGTCTATGGCCTTGAACAATTACCGGTAGGGATGATCGAACGCGTCGAAGTAATCCGCGGTGGAGGGTCGGCCCTGTTCGGAGCCAGCGCCATCGGCGGTGTGGTAAATATAATCACGAAAGAGCCGTTGCGCAACTCAGTATCCATCACCAACACTACCAATGTGTTGAGAGGTGGAACCCTTGATATAAATACAGCCTTAAATGGCTCATTTGTTTCCGACGACTACAAAGCAGGTATCTATCTTTTCGGAATGCTGAAAGACCGCGATAGTTACGATCGCAACGGAGATGGATTTTCCGAAGTTCCGGTAATAAATTCTGAAACAGTGGGCTTCCGTGGATACTACCGTACCAGTAACTATTCGCGGTTGACGGCCGAATACCACCACATTCATGAGTTCAGAAGGGGTGGTAATGGTTTCGCAATGCCTCCTCATCAGGCCGATATTGCCGAACAGCTTAATCATAAGATCGACGGTGGTGGCTTACGGTATAATATTTTTACACCCGACTACAAGCACAGGATTGATCTGTTCACTTCTGCACAACAAATTCGTCGCGACAGTTATTTTGGTGTGGAACAAAATCAGGATGCCTACGGGCAAACCGACGACAGAACTTTTGTAGCCGGCGGACAGTATACACTTGGGTTCGATCAACTGTTGTTTCTACCTGCCGAGTTAACTAGCGGTATCGAATATACCTACAATAAACTACACGATCGCTTTTTGGGCCTGGGTCGCAATCTCGAACAAACTACCCGTGTTGCAGGAGGATATCTGCAAAACGAATGGAAGAACGAACAGTTTAGCTTCCTGATAGGTGCACGACTCGACAAACATAACTTAATGGACAGGGCGGTATTCAGTCCGCGCTCGAATGTACGCTGGAGTCCCGGTGAAAACATCGGCCTTAGAATGAGTTACTCGAGTGGCTACCGCGCACCACAGGCCTACGACGAAGACCTGCATATCGAAGCTGTGGGTGGGGCATTGTCGATGATCGAAGTACCCGCCAGTCTCAAACCGGAATATTCCCATAGCATTAGTGCTTCGGCCGACCTGTACCATACCTTCGGCAGGGTGCAGACCAATTTGCTGGTCGAAGGCTTCCATACCCGACTGAATGATGTTTTTCAGCTGAGCCGCATTGGTGAAAACCCCGAAGGGACCATCATCTACTGGGAACGTACCAATGGAACAGGAGCAACTGTTCAGGGAATAAACCTAGAGGCTAAAATCGGATTACCGGGAGTATTCGACATTCAGATGGGATATACGCTGCAATCCAGTCGCTACGATGAAGCCGACGACTGGTCGGGAGCGAATGGTGTACGTGACTTTATACCCCAACGTACTATGCCCCGCGCACCAAATCAATATGGTTATCTTTCCTCAACTTTCACTCTTACCCCGGCTTTCACAGCCTCCCTTTTCGGGACCTATACCGGTTCGATGCTTGCCCGCCATACACAGGAAGAAAACGCTGTTATCTACTACCGCGAGAAAGAAACACCTGCTTTTTTCGATTTAGGTGCTAAAGTAGCTTATACGCTTCAGTTGGGTGCAGGTGTTAATCTGGAATTCAATACCGGTGTAAAGAACATTCTTGATGCATACCAGCACGATCTAGACTATGGTATCAACAAAGATGCATCCTATGTATATGGACCTGCCTTACCGAGAATCGTATTCATGGGAGCAAAGATTTCAATGTAGCTGATTTTGTAAAGAAATAAGGAATATACGAATGGATGTAAAATATATAATTTTTTGGAGTTGAAATAGAAAAATTATTACATTTGCATCTCAGTTTATTCCTTAATTATCAGAGCTTAACTTTACATCTTTAACCACCATGACTTCAACAAATGTTGTTCCTGTTTTAAACGGGAAATGTCCAACTTCCGCTTCATTGTTTTCAGCCCTAAAAAGAGTCATCTTTTTCAGTATTTCATTTTTTCTTCCAATTGTGAGCTATGCACAGGAATATACCATCAACTTTGTTGGTTCAGGTGCAAGTACGGTAATCGACAAGGTCCTAGTTCAAAATCTCACTAAAAACACTCAAATAGAACTGGATGCCGGGATGCAATTAAGATTAAAAACCATGATTACAGGCATCCCATCAGAAATAAACAGACCATCATCCCTTATTCAAACATATCCTGATATCAGTTCTGGTCGAACTTTGTTAAATTTCAATGTGCCCGTAAATGGACAATATTATATCTCAGTTTACAACAGTCTGGGAAACCAGGTTGCAACACAGTTGATTAACTTGCAGGAAGGTATTCATGAGTTCGAACTAGTCATTCCGCAAGGGATCTATTTGCTTTACATTAATAATGATTTATTCAATATCACTTTAAAATTTACTAGTCAATATAGATGGAATAGCTCTCCATCTATCCACTATATTGGTTATACATTCAATCCGTCCGATCCAACTCGTTCGGAAGTTCAACTTTCAAACAATGTGGTAGAATTAGCTTATTCAATTGGAGATGTACTTCTATATACGGGCATATCCGGCAATTATAAAACCTTGATTTCGGATATTCCATCTGAAAGCAAGACAATCACTTTTGAATTTGTGGAATGTAAAGATGCAGCAGGTAAAAATTATTCTGTTACAAAAATTGGAAAGCAAATTTGGATGGCAGAGAACCTCGATTATTTGCCAACTCAGGTTAGTGATCAAAATGATGGACTAGAGGATGAAAGCAATTGGGAAAGTAAAAACACCCCCTATTACTACCTACTGGATCGTGACCAATACGGTGTGCTATATAATTGGTATGCGGCACAACAATCAATTCCTTCGGGTTGGCATCTGCCATCTGCAGAAGAATGGCAATCATTGATTGACCTATTGGGAGGAAGTTATACTGCAATACCTAAAATAATGTCAACTAAAGGCTGGTCTGTTGTTCCTTCAGCTGTAACTAACCTCAGCTGCTTTACAGCACTCCCCGGTGGTAGACGACGCCCCGACCTGACTACAAACGATGTTTATAACGGTCAGGGTGCTTTTTGGATAAGCTCTTCAGTAATAAATGATGTATATTTTAAAGCAATTGAACTAAAATCACAACGCTCAGGGAGTAGCCTTATACTTAGAAACGATAATTTTTATTCAGCATACAGTGTCCGGTGTTTAAAAAACAATACTTCTGTCAATTATTCCGAACCACTTAGATTAAGTTTAGTTGAGGGAAACAATCAGACAGGAAAACCCAATACAGTACTAAACTATCCTATCAAACTTCAACTTCTGGATGCTGAAAATGAACCTTTGTCGTCGCGAGCTGTACATTTCTTCGATTATCAATTGATGAGTGAAATTTTTATCGGATATACCGATCAAAATGGATTTGTAACTATGTATTGGAAGCTTGGAAGTCAGACTGGCAACTACACCCTCGAAGCTTATCTGAAAAATGATGCAGGCAGCCCTGTTGAAAGCACACGCGTGCAGATCACGGCTAATTGTACTCCAGCATTACCTATCGTTGTTACAGCTGACATTAGCAACAGAGAAAACACAAAAGCATTTGCAGGTGGAGAAGTTTATAGTGATGGAGGTGCTTTTGTTACTGCCCGGGGAGTTTGTTGGAGTAGTATTACTACAACTCCTACCATTAATGATTCATCTACTTTTGATGGAGTAGGTACCGGCAGTTTTACATCAATACTTACCGACTTAACTACGTGTACTCACTACTTTTACAGAGCGTATGCTATAAATGCAGCAGGAGTTAAGTACGGTGAAACTAAATCCTTTGTAGGGTCGTATGATCTCCTTGTTCAACCTTCCAATCCTGCGCCTATTTCTGCTGATGGCGACACTATTCCATTCACTATTAGCATTAATTCCACTAATAATGAGGAAATTACATGGGACATAACTTACCTGCCATCCTGGATCAAAGCTGAAAAGGACTTTGCTAACAATGTATTACTGTTAAAAGTACAACCAAATCGCTATCCGGAAACAAGAGAAGAAACAATCCTGATTTCTTCAGCGCTCACCTGTTCTTTAACTGATATTGTATATAAACAGGTATCACTGAAAATCACACAAGATCCTGCGGAGATTCACTTTGAAGTAAGTCCTACTAATGTTTCATTTGAAGCTATTGATGACAGCATTCACTTTATTAATATATACTGTAATACTCCCTGGAGAATTTCTGTACCACCTGCTGATTGGTGTACTGCCTATACATACAAAACCGGGGATATCGAAAAAGATGGCTTAAAAGTTTCAGTAGTTGACAATCCGGATTATACTGAACGACAATGTGGTATTGCTCTCGAAGCAAAGGATGCAAACGACAACCCAATAGTAAAAACAGTATGGGTTACACAAGCTCCTAGTACTCACCGATGGCACATCGACATCGTTATAAATCAAACTGAAATTTATAGCAGTGACGTATATTTAAGCGGTTATCCTGATGGAGGACAAGCAAGAGTTCCCGGTTTCAGATTTACAGAAATGTGGTGGGGTAAAACCGGCTGGGATGATTTTATCATGGGTATTGAGTTCAAAGAACCGTCAACTGACGCTAATCGATGTATGACTTTCATAAGTAGCTTGCCCAAAAAAAATGGCGAAACTGTAACAGGAACTATTAGTCTGTCGGGTGATTGTGCATTAGGATCATGTGGTTGTGGCATACCAAACTGGTCTGGAACCTATACTCTAACTAAACTGGAATAGCAAAAAACTCCTGACTATCATCTTTGATAATCAGGAGTTTGTGTTGACTTACTAGGATTCGAACCTAGACAGGCAGATCCAGAAACTGCAGTGCTACCATTACACCATAAGTCAATGTTTCGTTTCGGACTGCAAATGTAATACAAATTCTCAAAATTGCAAAACCAGTCCTTCTTTTTTTGAATTAAATATGTACATTTGCACCACCCCCAACTAACAATTAATAATTAACAATTAACAATTAAACACCTATGTCCACCGTTTTGCTTACCGGCTCAACCGGACTTGTCGGCAAAGCTCTTGTACAACTACTAAAGTCATCGGGTTATGAGCTGCGACAACTCACTACCCGCCGGCAGCTTAGCACCAGAGAAGGTTTCTATTACTGGAATCCTGCTGCAGGTGAAGCCGACCCTGCAGCCTTCAACGGGGTGGATTATATTATCCATCTGGCAGGAAGCAGTATCGGTGCGGGCAGATGGACCAAAGCACGTAAAAAGGAAATTCTTGAGAGTCGCACACTTTCGTCTGCGCTTCTGTATCATAAAGCAGAAGAACACCACCTGCAACTGAAAGCCTTTATTTCAGCTTCAGCCACGGGCTACTACGGAAGTAAAACAACAGAGACCGTGTTTGATGAATACTCGCCGGCAGGTTCCGACTTTCTGGCAAAGGTTTGTGTGGAATGGGAGAAAGCCGCCGACCGATTCCAGAAAGCCGGCGTACGTACGGTGAAGATCCGCACGGGCGTAGTGCTGTCGAAAGGGGCCCCGGCATTGTCCAAAATGCTGCTGCCCATCCGCATGGGTGTGGGCGGACCGCTTGGCAACGGAAAGCAATACATGCCCTGGATTTCATTAACCGATTTATGCAACATGTACCTGATGGCTGTGGAAGATGAATCGATGAGTGGAGCATACAATGCAGTAGCACCACAACACCTGACGAACCGTAGCCTGATGAAAAGTCTGGCACACCAACTAAAGAAACCCTTCTTCTTTCCACCACTACCGGCTTTTCTATTAAAAGCTGTGCTTGGTCAAATGGCCATCCTCATTACCGATGGCAGCAGGGTGGTGCCGCGACGGATCACGGCTGTCGGGTTTAACTTTCAACACCCGACGATAGAAACACTTGAACTAAACTAGTTTCCTGCTGAAGGATTGCAGTAAGCATTCAGCTAACAATCAACTTGTAGTTTACGGGTTCGCCCGCCAGCAGAAAGCGCAGTACATACACTCCGCGTCGTTCGATACCGGGCAGGGTTACTCCTGCTCCAGAAAATACGTAACGACCGATTCGTTTGCCATTCACTGAAAACAACTCCACCGTATCGTTCAATGGCGATGTACTGTTATGTTGCAAGCGGATACGAAACGACTCACCCGCCTGTACCGGATTTGGAAACTGAATTTCGTTAGCAGTTGGCTGATCCAGTGCAGTTGGTTGTTCCTGTTCCTGAATAATCTCTTCGGGAGTAAGTGCTATATCATATACCCTGAAATCGTCGATAGTTCCGCGGAAATCGGCATTGTCGCCCGCCACATTCGTGTCCCACCACTGCGTGCGACCAATATAATTACGCTCATCGGCAGCAATGGTTGTCAGCTGCCAGGGCTCATAACTGATAGCAGTGCTCTGTGCCGTCTGCGTGCCATTCAGAAAAACACGGGTAGTGCGGGTACGGGCATCATAGGTCATGGCCACCTTCACTTCCTCGCCTACCGGCAGCGACGCAGACGAATTAATCAGCGTGGTGGAGGCTCCGTTGTATTTGTATCCGGCCGAAAATGCGCTGGCACGAAGGAAGATACTGTTCGAACTTGCCGAACCAAAATCGAAGAGGCGGGGCTGAGCAGTAAGAGTAGAAGCTTTTACCTTCATAAGAAAGCTGGCGCTACGCAGGGTCGACAGTAAACCATTGGGTGCTATCAGGTAGCCGTTGGTACTAAACCCCGAACTGGTATTAGCACTAAGGTCGAGTTGCCCGTTCACCGCTGCATTTCCCATAATGCGGGCATCGTTTCCACGACCGCTTCTATCACGAAGCATGCGTTGATTCCCCGTGTTATATTCATCATCACCCGCAAAGGTATAGTTTGCAATACGGTTTTGCTGAATGTTCCGCGGCAGCACCACCAGGTCGAATTCACGCGACTGATCTGCTATGGTAGCCGTCAGTTTCAAGGTAGTAGCCGTTGCAGGAAAAGTTACCAGTCCGTTGGTAGCCAGCACAGTAGGGTTACTACTGCTCCAGCTGATGGTCGTCCCTGCACTGGTGCGGGACATGAGTACCACATCCGTCACTACTGTATCAGGCAGCTGCAACCGACTCAGTTCTATGCCACTTAGCAAGGCAGCATTCAGGGTATACGAGTTACTTACAGCCGATAGGGCTTTTACCTCTTCCTGATTCAGGGCACGATCATATACTTTTAAGTCCTCAATCCATCCCATAAAACCTCCCGGGCTCACCTCACTGAGCGATACACCGGCAATGGCTATCCGCTGATCGATGAGTCCGTTGCGGTAGACTGTCAGCCATCCACCCTTGTACGTAATACTCAGGTTGAAATACTTCAGTTTGGTAGGGGTATACCATGCACCACTGGTACCGCGCGATTGAGTTTGCCACACATCCGAAGTACCCAATACATTCGTACTGTTCCAGTGCTTATCACCCTGCTGAACGTAAGTCTTTAGTGTTGAAGCATCGAGGCCGACACGCACATCGCCGAACTGCAGCAGCGTACCGCCATAGGTACCTTCGTAGATGCAGGGCGACAGGGATATGGAGAAATCGGACAGAATAGTATTCAGGGTAAAGGTGTTCACCTGGTCGGGCCGGCTCACCAGCACTCCGTTGCTGAGTACAAAGTCAGGCATCTCTTCCGAAACCGGTGCATCGAAGGACTCATTGATTACCAGTCCCGCGGCCAGCTCCACCGCCTTTTCAGGAAAAGCATAATCCACATGAATGGCAGTCGGGAAGCCCAGCGGTCGCGAGGAACTTACAATCCAGTCGTAGTAATTCCCGTTCATCCAGCTTATTTTCATAGGAGAGCTTCCGGAACCCTGAATTACGTAGGGGCGACTATTATTCAGTCGCGAGTTGCGGGTAAGCGGTTCCGACGAGAGCACCTGGCCATCGCCTCCCATCTCGTATTTAACAATCTCATATTTCGTACCGTAAGCTCCGGCTACAGGTTGCGAGCAATACAGAACCGACGGATCACTATCATCCAGTGCCATACCGCCACTGTAACACAATTCCAGTCCGCTGGTCTGATGAAACTTACCACCCCCGTTGGCTACAAAGCTCCGTTGCCAGGAACTTCCGTTCCAGCGGGCATAATAATAATGGTGCGACGACTTATCAGCACTGATACGAACCATGGCTACCACGGGTTTACCTTCAGCATCGATAGCCGTTTGCCACACCCAGTTGCGGTAATACGAATTCTCAACCACCGCATCGGGATACGCAGCAGTATAGGCAGCAGTTGCACTTACCCGGTGGATAGCACCACCGATGGTCGATAAGGTATTCCCTTTAATATCCTGCAGTTGACGGGTTGCAATGTCGATGGTATTAAAATATACGTAGTTCGGATTTTCGTTATCGGGATGGCCGGTAGTATAAGTAAGAAAAAGCTTATCCTTACCATTGGATGTGTACTTGGCATAAGGCCGTGCGCCTGTCGACTGCACAATCTGATAAGGGCCCCAGGTAAACTGCACCTGATCCTGTTCGTCGGGCAGCGAAAGCCGTGCTATGGTTGGATGCCAGTTGATACCCCGCCAGCAAAGATAGATACCGGTAGGATCGTCGGATAGGATAAAAGGAGAAGGATAGGTAGTATTATGAGAAGTTGCCAGTCGCACTTCCGGTCCGAGCGTAGTAATGTCACCCGGCTGTTGCGACACCCTGTAATAGAAGCAAGCCTCGTCGGTATGGCGCGAATAAAACAACATCACCCTGTCGTCGGGCAGTACCAGGAAAGTAGGATTGTTATGGTCGTCGGGCTGGAAATACGACCGAATCAGCACTTCCTGTGTTGTGCCGGTCAGGAAATCATGCTGCGTAGCCTTAATATTCCCGTGTACGTCAATATATCCGATATAGGTCGAATTGATGGTGCCTTCGGTATTGCTGTGGTGCAAAGCGCGCGGATCAGCAAACCAGCACCATGCCCCTTCAGGTGTCAGCTGAGCACCCTCGTAGGTATCAGCAGGAAGTTGTGCGGGAAATAAATACGCAGGACTGGCCTTCAGTCCCTGAAGAGCAATTCCCGTTAGTAAGAAAAAAAGTAAATTACGAAGTAGTAAATTCATGATCTGAGTCGTTAAGAACTGACCACAAACTTAGTCATTTCTCCGATGAAATGCGGATAAAATACAGTCAACTTTGTGAACAAAGCAATTCACCTGACGTTATGAATGACAGTAAGACACTTAAACACACACCATGGCCGAATTAAAAACAAAACCCACCACTGTCGACGTAGCCGAGTTCATCAACAGCTTTGCCGATACCGAACAAAAGAGAAGTGACAGCTTTGAACTTCTGAAACTCATGCAGGAAGTCTCTGGTCATGCACCCCAAATGTGGGGTCCCAGCATGATAGGATTCGGACAGTATCACTACAAATCGGAGCGCAGCAGGCAGGAAGGCGATTGGCCGCTGATAGGTTTCTCGCCCCGTAAAGCAGCCATCTCGCTGTATGTGTATAGCGGTCTGCCCGAGCACGAACACCTGCTGACTGATCTGGGCAAGTTCAAAATGGGCGCGGCCTGTATCTACATTAAGAAACTATCCGACATCAATACCGGGGTATTAAAAAAACTGATGCACCACACCATCACCTTTTTACAGACGAAGTACAAGAATTGCTAAGATTTATTCTTCCTTCGAATTGATTTTCTCGATTCCAACGGCGATAAGGATTACCAAACCTTTAATAATCTGTTGCCAGAAAGGCGATACGTTCAGCAATACCAGGCCATTGTTGAGCACTCCTATTATTAAGGCACCCTGCACGGTACCCATCACACTTCCCTTACCCCCGGAGAGAGAAGTTCCCCCAATTACCACCGCAGCGATCGAGTCGAGTTCGTAACCGGCACCGGCATTAGGTTGCGCTGAATCCAACCTCGACGTAACGAGTATACCCGCTATAGCAGCCATTGCCCCTGCAACCGAATATACAATCAGCTTGATGCGTTCAATCTTGAGTCCCGACAAGCGCGCAGCTGTCTCGTTACCCCCTACCGCATAAATATGCCTTCCCAGCTGGGTACGTTTGGTTACCAGTACGGCTATAAGCACCACTACCGCCGAAATCCACACCGGCATCGGGATACCCAGGAACCAACCTGTACCTATAAAAGCCATTTCTTTGGTCATCCCCGTTATCGGGAATCCTCCCGTCCACAACATGGTCATCCCCCGTGCTATTGTAAGCATGGCCAGGGTTGCCACAAAAGGAGGCACCTTAAAACGTGTTATCATCAGTCCGTTGAACCCTCCCAGCAGCACCCCGGCAAGTATACCACCCGCGATAGCCCCTACGAGTGTAAACTGAAGGTACACATTCATCGAAGGAATTTCGGCGCCGAACTTAACGATGCTGGCTGTAACAGCCCCGGCGATGGCAAGTACCGAGCCTACCGAAAGGTCGATACCTTTGGTAAGAATCACCAGGGTCATCCCTACAGATATTATCAGGTTGACGGATATCTGTCGCATCACATTCCAGGTATTCTCCACCGTGAGGAAGCGATCCGACAGAAAACTCATGGCTATACACATTACCAGCAAGGCAATGATCGACTGAAACTTAAGAATGTACTGTTTGATTGTTAGCTTATTCATGGATTATGCTTTTTCACGCAGGGCGGCTTTCATTATCATTTCTTCCGTGGCATCTTCCCTGCTGACCACCGCGGTAAGTTTCGATTCCGACATCACAAGAATGGTATCCGATACAGCCATAATTTCGGGTAACTCCGACGACACGATAATTATCCCCATGCCTTCGCCCGCCAGCTGGCTGATCAGTTTGTATATTTCAGTTTTTGCCCCCACATCAATTCCACGCGTGGGCTCGTCCATCAGCAACACTTTCGGGTGCGTGGCCAGCCACTTGGCAATTACTACCTTTTGCTGGTTACCGCCACTGAGCTTATCCACCTCCAGCATAGTACCGGAAACTTTGGTGTTCAGTTTTTTTACAAACTGCTCACTTAACTCACGTTCTTTTTTGTTTTGAATAAAACTGAAACGGGTCAGTTGCTCCAGTACTGCCAGCGAAGTATTATTCGCTACGTTCATATTCAGGATGAGTCCCTGCAACTTCCTATCCTCGGGTACCAATGCCAGTCCGGCAGCAATGGCATCCTTCACATTCCGTATCTTTACTTCCTTTCCATCGACACAAATTCTTCCCGACACACTTCCGGGATGCAGGCCGAAGATGGCTTCCATCACTTCCGTGCGACCGGCACCCATCAGTCCGAAGATGCCCAGCACCTCTCCCTTGCGCAAGGTAAAACTAACATCGTTCACCAATAGCTCGTCGCGATACACCGGATGTTTAAAACACAGGTTCTCCACGCGCATCACTTCACATTCGCTGCAGGTTGGCTCCTTGCGGTACAGGGTAGTTACATCACGACCCACCATCAACTGTATCAGCTTATCCTGACAGGTATCCTTCATCCACCCCTGCCCCACACTTTGTCCGTCGCGCAACACTGCATAGCGGTCGGCAATCTCAAACAATTCGCGTAGTTTATGCGAAATATAGACGATGGAAACGCCCTTAGCTTTCAAATCGCGGATAATCCGGAACAGGAGTTCTACTTCAAAATCGCTCAGGGCCGAAGTCGGCTCGTCCATTATCAACACCCGCGAATCGAATAGCAAGGCCCGTGCAATCTCGACAAGCTGCTGCTGCCCTACCCTTAACTGGTCGACCGGCGTGGAGGGGTTGATGGTGAGGTGCAGACTGCGAAGCAGTTCGCCGGCCTTCTTTTCCATGGCCCGGTAATCAAGCAACCCTACAGCTGTCTTCAGTTCGTTTCCTAAAAAGATATTCCCGGCAATGGAAAGATTCGGTATCAGGTTTAGTTCCTGGTGAATAATGACGACACCCGACTGAGCGGCTTCCTTGGGATTCTGAAAATCAACTTTCCGTCCGTGCAGCAGTATGTCGCCGTCGTAATGGTGGTACACACCCGAAACAATCTTCATGAGTGTCGACTTGCCCGCACCGTTTTCGCCGATGATGGCGGTGACCTCCCCTTCGTACATCTGCAGGTTGACATCCCGCAGGGCATACACTCCCGAGAAATGCTTGGATACTGCTTTTACTTCCAGTACAGGTTTTTTTATCTGCTCCATACCGCTTAGTTGCTTAGGGTTGCTTCAACAGGAATCAATCTCAGACCTTGGGCAAGCTCATCCTTAACCCGCAGTTCGGCAGCACCTGCAAAGGCAACATGCCGGCCAACAAGCGCCTGTTTTCTGAAGGGCTCTACCACTTCTGCTTTCAGGATATGATTAATGGCTACTGTCACCGCGTTAAAATTGGTCATATTCACAAAACCGCTGATGTCGACCTTTCCCGAACCGTCGCGCACTGCATTACCAAAGATGAAATCAGTAGCAAGCAATACCTTTGAATTGTCGGGAAGAGTTACCACTACGTATTCGCTTTCCACCGCTTCGATCACACCCTGTCCCTTCAGCATCAGGTACGAAGTAGAGGAGATACCCAGGCGGCGACCGTATTTATCGAGAGCAGCAGACTTATCGGCAGTAAACTCCTGCAGAAAAGTGGCTGCATCCGGAGCCTTTTCCACACATGCCGACAACTCATTATCGTACAGATTGCGGGCATAGGCATCGGCATCAAAGGAGTTGACCGATGTCTTTGCTTTGTAGTCCTGCAGGTTTTCAGTTTTAAAGGAGAACACCAGCACTGAGATTACTGCCAGCGCTGCAAGGAGGTAAGAACTATATTTTTTCATACATGACTTACTTTTTTACCGGAAGATAATCCGATACATTATCGGCAGTAACTAATTCAACTTCCACGGGCATCTTGCGACTCAGTTCCGTTTCGCCTTTCAGGTAACGGTCGGCAAGTTCGGCCGACTGCTCCGCCATCAGTACCGGGAACTGCATCACGGTAGCTGCTAGTTTACCTTCGGCTATAGCATACAGGGCATCATCCGAGCCGTCGAAACCAAACACTTTTATCTGATTGCTTTTCCCGGCTGCCAGGATAGCCTGATAGGCACCCAGAGCCATTGCATCGTTTCCGCAAAATACAGCATTGATGGAAGGATGTGCCTGCAAAACCGACTCCATCACCTCCATGGCTTTGTTCCTGTCGAAGTCGGCACTTTGCTGCGCCACCATCTTCAGCTCCGGGAACTCATCCACTACACTGTGAAAACCATTCGAACGGTTCCAGGTATTATTATCCCCTACCAGTCCGAGAATCTCCACATATTCTCCCTTTTTACCGAGTTGTTTTACAAAAAACTCACCCAGCTTAACGCAACCCGTAAAGCTATCGGAGAGCAATTGCGAGGCAGCAGCATCCGCCGAATTTATTTCACGGTCCATGCAGAAAGTCGGAATGCCGGCATTGCCCGCACGCTTCACATTCAGCACCGACCCATCAGCATCGGTAGGATTAAACAGAATGGCATCATAGCCCATCGCTATAATATTATCAAAATGCTCAGCTTCTTTCGAGGAGTTGTTTTGCGAATCGAAGATATGCGCTTCGTAACCCAGCTCACGGGCTTTTTGAGCAGCCGATTCGCCCAGCACCACAAACCAGGGATTGTTGAGGGTCGATATTACTACCGCCATCTTTCCCGGTTGTTGTTCCGAAGCCTGCTGCCGGCACGCATTCAGCAGTGCCAGCAGCAAAAAAAGGCTTGTTAGTCTGATTACGTTTTTCATACATGTTTGTACAAATCCCATCCCAGGTAGTTACCAATAGCTTCTTCCAGTATATCGGCCACATGACCGCGCACCATGGCCACATGGTGTTCGAAGCCGTTCTTGCACATATACTTCATCAGGTCCTGGAGATTCGGAATCGAACAAACTGCTATCCCTCCGTCCATACCATACGGATCGTCGGTCATCATACCTTCGCCGAGGTACGATTTAATAATTCCTTTGTGGTCGTCGGTCGACAGACGGAAATAAGTCATACTGCCCGGAGCAACCTTACCCTTCACGGCACCAAAGGTATCTTCGCTACCCAGCACGGTACCCAGTACATCCAGACTACCAATTTCAATATCGTTCTGGAAGAAGGATTTCGGATAGTTGCTGCAATGTGTGCAAACCACTTTATTACGATCTTCAGCAAAATTATTATTCCAGTCAAGAATGGCCGAAGGAGTCTGCGCTGCCAACGCCAGCGCATACATGGCAATAGTACCGGCCACATCCACTTCGCAAGCCGATGGCATCAGCTTCTCACCCATCATACTCATGGTTACACAGGCTGCACAACCAAAATTCTTTTCGAGCGAATCCCAGCACTGAAGCGCCGAGATATCAATATCATTGGCAGTAATCCAGTTTTCAACCGCCAGGCCGAAACGGGCCTGTTTGGCAATCTTTCCTTTCGAAGCAATACCACACGAGCCATAGGTCTTTATCTCTTCCACCTTGGCAGTAACCGCAGGGTCGTTTTCATCGATCTTTTCGGCCGCAGCGATTATCTCCGACATATCCACCGGCACTACAGTGATACCGTATTTCTGAAGTAATTTCTCACTGTAACGCATGGTCTGGAATCCAATCGGACGCGTACCGATAGAACCTACGCGCAGGTTTTTCAATCCCTTTACCACGCGACAGATACCGGCAAACTTAATCATGTCGTACGCAAATTCGTTGCTATCCAGACTATAGGTATGGTAGGTAGTATCCGTAAACTTAATCCCATACTGATAGAAGTTATTGCAAACCGACAGTTTACCACAGAAGGCATCACGACGGCTTTTCACATCCACCTTATCGTTCTCGTCGTCGCAGGCCTGTACCAACACCGGCACGTTAAGACCCGACAACTGTACGGTATTCACCACCCCCAGCTCATCACCGAAGTTAGGGAGAATTACCACGATTCCATCGATGATACCGGCATTTTGTTTAAACAATGCTGCGCATTTAACAGCA
>JAQUYE010000054.1:0-17193 GCA_028691965.1 Paludibacter sp.
GTAGCATTCTTACTTGCTTTCTGGTTGAAAGTAGATGATAAAAAGGCGGGTTACGGTCTGGAGTTACCAAACGTAAAACACTAAGATAACTATGGTGCAAACTTATTTTCAGTTAAAATCGAAATTTGTAGCCCGTGAGGTGGGGGGTGAGCTGGTGGTCGTACCGCTTACCGGCAATATTGCCCATATGAACGAATTGTTTACCTTTAACGCTACTGCCAAATTACTCTGGGAAGAACTCGGACCGGAGTCGACTGAGGCGAGTCTGGCAAAAGCATTGCTGGATACTTACGAAGTCGACGAGGCAACGGCTGCTGCCGATGTGAAGAAGTTCCTGGCGCGACTCGAAGAAATGGCTGCTAAGTATTAAACTATGATTAACGAACTCATTTTCCGTGTTGCCGGTTGTGATATTCTGGTGCGCTCCGATGCGGAGTTTGATCTTGAGGAAGGATACCTTCCCTATGTAGTTGAACGCCCTGTGTCAGTCGCTGGAAAAGGGACTGAATATAGTCCTGAAATCACGATTACTGCTGTTCCGGGCATCCCCCGCGATCTCCTCAGCGGTCGTGAGCTGTTGTTCGACGCGGAGAATGAATTTCAGAAGTTTTATTCGATATATGAGCTGCCCGGCGGACTGGGATTCGCTATCTATAATCAGCAGACGCACAGCGAACTACAACAAGTGGCTGTGTTGAATAATGACTACTCGGAGTGGGTGGTTTACTACGATGCGAACGAACTACCTGCATTGCCGCTAAGGTATCCATTCGGACCGATTATGCTGCATTACCTGACCCTGAAAATTGATGCGGTGATGATGCATGCTTCCTGTGCCTTCGATGGTGAGAAAGGTCGTATGTTTACCGGATTTTCAGGGGTGGGCAAGAGTACTATTTCAAAATTATGGGCTGCTGATGGGAGTCGGATTTTAAATGACGATCGACTGATTATTCGTCGCGAAGGAGAGGAGTATCGTGTGTATAATACGCCTATGTATTATGCTGATATTCCGAAAGTGGCTCCCTTAACAGGAATTTTTCTGATTCGTCATCATCCGGTTAATGACTTGAAACGGGTGAGTGGTGCACGGGCAGTATCGAAAGTGATGGCTTTTAGTATTCAGAATAATTTTGATGCCCGCTATGTGAGTCAGCGTTTAGCGTTTTTCAGTGAATTAGTTTCCGTCGTACCGGTATACGAACTTGGTTTTGTGCCGGATGCTTCGGTAGTATCATATATTCGGGAACATGAAGACCACAGCTGATCATACGGAAGTGAGGGAACTGGTGGATCGTCTGCTGGAAGACGATCATCAGTTGATTTTCCGGATGAAGGGCTATAGTATGTATCCTTGTCTGCGCCCCGGCGATAAGGGTATAGTTGAGAAATGTGCACCAATTGCATTGCGCCCCGGCGATATCATCGTGTTTTATCAACAGGAAAGGCTGGTTGCGCATCGCCTGATCAAACGAACCGAAACCGGCTTTCTAACCAAAGGGGATCATACTACTTTCTACGACGCAGCAGTGCCTGCTGATCAACTGGTCGGCAAATTAGTGTCGTTCGACCGTGGGGGAAAGCATTTTTCAACCGACAGTACTGCTATGCGTCGGATAGCTCGTTTTGCGTTGAAAGCAGGCTCTCTCTTTACCCGGTTAAACCGCTTTCGCTCCCTGTTTATTCGGTTACGTATGCGCATACAGGCCTATCGTAGTTCTGCTGCCCGCTACAGCAACGACTTCAAAAAGAATTTTCGCTTAGCCTCCCGGGATGTAAAAGGTCTCTTTGCTGTCAATGCCGGTATAGCAGTCCTTCAGGGTATACTCCCGTTTGCTGTGATCGTGCTGGTGAAGTTGCTGGTCGATTTGCTAAGTACGGTCGCGGGACAAGCGACTATGCCTGCTCACTTTGCTTGGTTGCTGGTGCTTACCGGACTTGCATTTCTGCTGAGTTCGGTGTTCGTGGAACTTAAAAGCTGGTACGGTGAGAAACTTGCACAGGGAGTGGCCCGGTCGGTGTACGCGCGACTCCACCACCGCCATGTAGCCCTCGAGCTTTCGCATTACGAAAATCCTGCTGAACTGGACAAAATGCACAGGGCAGTACAGGAAGCTTCTTTTCGTCCCCTCAAATTGCTGAATGAAGTACAACACCTTTTAAAAGCTATTGCTGCTTCCTTGTTTCTGGTGGGGATCTTTATTAGTATTCGCTGGTACCTGGTTGCCATATTGATAGTAGCAACCTTGCCGGGAATTCTGCTGAAGGTACGCTTCGCCCGTCGCTACCACTTACTAAAGGATAAACAGAGTCCGCTGGAACGTAAAATGGCCTATTTTAACCGGGTACTAACCGGTTTTCCCTTTGCCAAAGAGATGAAGCTTTTTGGCTTTGCAACTTATTTTTTGAAACGCTTTCGCTCGTTACAACAGGATGTTTTTAAAGGGAAGCTCGACCTGCGTCGCTCCGAGCTGAGCTGGAATATAGGAGCTCAACTTTTTGCTGTTGTTCTTATCTTCGGCACCCTGGCCTTGGTGGCACACTGGATGGTGGGCGGACTGTTATCCATTGGAACTGTGGTGCTGTTTTTCTTTGCCTTTCAGCGGGGTTATTCTGTACTTAATGATCTGTTTCGTTCGATGGCTAATCTATTGGAAGATACTATATTCATGAATGATCTTAGAGCGTTTGTTGAAGTTGATTCATCAGCTGATACTGATGATAAAACTGATTTGGTTGCTACTTCTGCTTCTTTCTCGCTTCAGCATTCCATCCGGGTTGAGAATGTAAGCTTCCGGTATGCCAACAGTAAACGTGATGCTTTGCAGTCGGTAAGTCTTACGATACCGGCCGGACAAACCATTGCCGTGGTGGGTGCCAACGGTTCGGGGAAAACTACACTTATTAAACTCTTGTGTGGTTTTTACCTGCCCGATAGCGGAGCAATTTATTATGATAGTGCAAGTACAAGGGACCTGGGACGAGCAACCATTTGCAATCATCTTTCTGCAGTATTCCAGGATTTTGCCCTGTATAATGTTACCGCCGGCGAAAACATCGCACTCGGAGCGATACAGCAAGCGTATTCAATAGAAAAGGTACAGCAGGCGGCCCGTGAAGCGGGTATTGCCGACTTACTTGAAAACTTACCCGCAGGCTATGCCACCATACTTGGCAATCAGTTTACCGGCGGGGAGGAACTTAGCATCGGACAATGGCAGAAATTAGCCATAGCGCGTGCATTTTACCGCGATGCTCCGCTCTTGTTGATGGACGAACCCTCCAGTGCCCTCGATGCCATATCGGAGCAACAGATAATCGATTCCCTGAAATCGCTCGCTCACCGCAAAACAGCCCTTATTATAAGTCACCGCCTTAGCACTGTAAAATGGGCAGACCGCATCCTGGTATTCGACGAAGGCAGGGTAGTAGAAGAAGGCACCCACCACGAACTTATGCTCCACAACGGTCATTACGCCACCCTCTACCGTCAGGCCAGTCGCTCGTTTGAAAAATAAACAAAGTGTAACCTATACACTTCAACAAACGTTTGCAATTAGTTATTTCACTATTTAACAGACAACTAAAAGAACTAATTTGCTGATAAGGTTATATTTGTCGCATTATTAACCTACACTCATTTGTGATTGTTAGTTGGCTTCTGCTTTCATACTGTCATTTATTTGAGTGCCTAATACAGTAATGCGAATGAAACGAAAAATTGTACCCTTAGTAATTAGTTTACTTTTTAGTTCGCTGGCAATAGCTCAACTGTCGGCTCCTGCTGCTACCCAGGCCTTAGGATGGTGGAATCTGCAATGGCCAGCTACCGGAACTATCATGCAAGGTGAAGAATTTACTGTCTATGCTCAGGTCTGGAAAGATGGTGTTACTTCAACTACCGGACAAGGAGCCGGAATACAGGCATGGATAGGCTATAGTACTACAAACACCGATCCTTCCACCTGGACCAACTGGGTAGTTGCAACGTATAATGGTGATTCAGGAAACAATGACGAATACAAAGCAAATATTGCCACCGGACTAACTCCCGGGACTTACTATTACGCAAGCCGCTTTCAGGATGGCGAAGAAGCGTTTGTATATGGCGGAACCGGAACCGAAGGGTTCTGGGACAATACTTCCGGTGTGTTAACCGTTACTGCTCTTCCCCAGATTAATTGGGCAAATCTTCAATGGCCGGCGAAGGGTTTAATAAATCCCGAAGAAAGTTTCGATGTATATGCTCAGGTATATAAATCCTCTGTTACTGAGGCTGCTGGTCAGGGGACCGGCATAAGTGCATGGATAGGGTATAGTACCGAAAACACCGATCCTTCTACCTGGACCAACTGGATCGAAGCAAGTTATAACAGTGATATCGGGAACAATGATGAATACAAAGCGAATATTGCTACAGGGTTAACTGCCGGAACTTATTATTTTGCTAGTCGCTTTAAATTGGGGGCTGCTGATTATGTGTACGGTGGTTTTCAAAGTGGTTTTTGGGATGGAACTACCAATGTTAACGGAGAACTTACTATAACTGAATCACCTATATTCAGAGGTACAGGCAACTGGTCAGCAATTGAACGTTGGAGTACCGGTGTTGTTCCTTCAACATCGGCCTCTGTGTTTATTGATGGAGCTGCAACGGTGGCATCGGCAGCTGAGGTTGCAGGAATGACCATCACTACTAACAATTCGGTTGTTGTGGATGCCGAACAAGCCTTTACAGTTACAGGGACTCTTACCAATAACGGAAATCTGACACTTAAGAGCGGAGCGACCTTGCTGACAAATGCTGTTGACGGCTCTGGTTCAACTACCGTCGAGCAAGCTTATGCGGCCGGACGAAACTGGTGGTATGTGAGCAGTCCTGTTGCAGGTGCTACCTCCAATGTGTTTACTCCCGATGCCGGGTCGCTGAATAAGGTGGGTAAATATGTAGAGGATTACCTGAATGATGGTAATTCGGAGACTACTATTCCTTATTATTCCGAACCTTTTGCTGCTGCATCGTCTACTCCATTAATCGCCGGAACAGGTTATGTAGCCTGGTTATCATCGACTGATGGTGGTACCTATAGCTATACCGGGACTCTTCCCAATAACGGAACCTATGCTATTGAAGCAACCCGCACCGAAACTACAGCAGCTAAACGGGGATTTAACCTGATTGGTAATCCTTATCCTTCCTACCTGAACTGGAATGCGGCTTATACTGATGAATTGAATCCGGCTCAACACTTACGTAATGCCATCTGGTTCCGCACCTTCAACGGAACAAACATGGTATTTCATACTTATGGTGATGGTGATGCAGTTCCCGAAGCAAGTTCTCCACTTATTGCACCTCTGCAGGCATTTTGGGTAAAAGCATCCACCGATGGTTCTACCGGAATGATAACCTTCAAAAACACGCATCGTCAACATTATACAGCAGGTGCTAACCCACTGAAAGTGATAGCAGCAGATGCTCGTCCGCGTTTACGGTTGGTAGTGTCCAACGGAACTGCATCGGATGAAACCCTGATAGTAGGTAAGTCTTATGCATCTAACGGACTTGACTCCTACGATATTGAAAAGATGTCGAACGATAATGTGACTATCCCTGAGATTTGTTCGCTGGTTGAAAATCAGGAAATGGTGATTAACTCAGTGAAAGATATGAACGATGGTAATGTGGTACTCCTTGGCTTCCGTACCGGAACGGCAGGTGATTTCACTTTATCAGTTTCGCAATTGGAAAATATTGATACCAGGGTGATGCTGGTCGATCAACTTACTTCCACCGAAATGGAATTAACAGAGGGTACTAACTATAGTTTCACTTCAGAGGTCATCAACAACAGTGAACGCTTCAGCATTGAATTCCGTGCGCCGGGTATGACAACTGCGGTTGATAGTCGGGAAATGCAGGCTGCCGTATTTGTAAATTCAGATAACCGTATCGTGGTACAGGCTGCCGGTATGACAACCAACGACCGTATCAATGTGTATAACCTTGCCGGTCAGCAAGTGGCTTCGCAGATGGCCGACGGACAGCTGACTGTTATCGATTGTGCACTGAATAATGGTGTATACCTGGTTAAAGTGAACAAGATTGTTCAGAAAGTAGTAGTTAATAAATAAAACCGGATAATATGAAAAAGAAAGAGATCTATAACAGCCCCGAAATTGAACTGATCCGACTGGATAATGATATCTCCCTGCAATTAGCATCCGATGCAGATCCGATGGGAGAACCGGATTGGGTAGTGTCGGCCTCGAAAGACAATTTTACCTCTGATCCTATGCAGGACTTAAACGCATGATAATATTAACCTTCGGATACCTCAGTCTTTTTCTAGCATATTAGGTATCCGAAGGTAAATCTGTATTGTTACTTTCAATCTACTAATATAACCAATATGAAAAAATTAATTTTACTTAACTTGTTTCTGGCTGTGGTGTTTACTGCTTCAGCAACTATTACATGGATGGGAAATCACACAAAATCTACTCAACCAACTAATTCGCAAACAATTCACTTTTATGTGGAAATGTGGGATGCAGACAATAATTATGATAATTGCATAGCTGAAGTAGTAATTAACGAAGGTGGTAATTGGGTTGCCTATGCATTATCAAGAGGTAATAATATTGGAAACAATTCAACCTGGTCGGCTAATATTGTTGTAAAATCATCTGCTTCTGCTTACTATTTACATGGTTGGGAACCCGGGAAAGATGTTTACGACAGTAATGATAGTAAAAATTATTCAATCTCCATCAACCCCACTACTGCACAAGCAGGCAACTGGAACGATGCAGGTTCCTGGTGTGATGGTGTCGTACCGGCTTCAACAAGTGCCAGCTTTGTTATTGCCCATAACCTTACGCTGAACACGAATGTAACTGTGGGCACACTTACCATCAACAGTGGGGTGACCTTCACTGCATCGGATGCTTCAGATCGCGTTCTTACAATCAGCAAATCAGCGAGTGGTTCATCAGTAACCCTTGCTAATGATGGTACATGGGCAACCGGCGACGGAGAGTCGACTGTAATATTTACAGGAGCTCCCTCTTCAGTTGATGCTGTTCATTCCATTACAGGTGCCATTGCATTCGACAAGGTAGTTATTAACAAAAGCGGAGGTAGTTCAAATGTAGGAGCAGGTTTTGAGGCAAACAGTTCTGTGTCTGCTTCCCTCGAAATTGGTGAAGGTGGTTATGTATCCACAGATCCTCCTGCTTCGTTTTACGGTTCTAATGCTGTCCTGATATTTAATCAGGGTACAGGTGCAACTTATAATATTAATCCCGGTGATAAGACATGGTCGACTACTGTAGTTCCAAATAGTATAACAATCAATTCCGGAGCAGTGGTCGTTAACGAAAACCGGTCGGCTGATGGTGTTGTGAGTGTGGCTTCGGGAGCAGTCCTTGAAGTGGGTGCTGTAAAACAGCTTACTGTTGATACCCTAATCAACAACGGAACCTTTACGGTAAAAAGTGGTGCAACCGTTATTCCGACAGTCGTTCAGGGTACTGGTACCAACAATGTAGAGCAATACCTTGCTTCCGGACGTCAGTGGTGGTACCTTGCCAGTCCGTTAAGTAACGCTACCAGTAATGTATTCCGACCTGCCGCTTCTTCCAACCTGATGGGTGGATACTCGGAACCTGGTTTCAACTATACTTCGCCATTTGCAGCAGGGTCATCTACTCCTTTGGTACCAGGAAAAGGTTATGCTGTTAAGTTAGCCTTCACTACTGGTAATACCTACACATTTACAGGAGGTTCGTTAATTACTGCTGAAGTTAGTCCTTCTGTTACCCGCTCAGGTATTGATCATGCCAAACGTGGTTTCAACCTGGTAGGGAATCCCTTTACTGCGTATCTCGACTGGGATATGGTAATGATAGATGCCGTTAATGTGCGTAATGCTATATGGTTCAGGACGAAGGGTGCAAGCGAAATGGTATTTCATACTTATAGTGATGGTGATGGTGTTCCGTTTGAGGCAAATATCACCGGACTTATTGCTCCTATGCAGGCTTTCTGGGTAAAAGTGGACACTGATCCGGTATCTCCAGCCCTTGTAAGTAACGGAACCTTATTGTTTAAACCTACATTCAGGAAACATGCTTCAACCGGAGGCAACCCGCTAAAAGTGAAAGCAACAGATGCTCGTCCTCGTTTGCGCCTGGTAGTATCCAACGGAACTGCTTTCGATGAAACCCTGATAGTAGGTAAGTCGTATGCATCCAATGGCCATGACGCTTTTGATGTGGAAAAGATGTCGAACGATAATGTGGCTATACCTGAAATCTATTCGATAGTTGAAAATCAGGAAATGGTGATTAATTCGATGAACTCATTAAGCGCCGGAACTGCTGTTAAGCTCGGTTTTCGTCCGGGAATGGCAGGTAGTTATAAACTTGAAGTTTCACAGTTGGAAAATATAGATGCTCGTGTTATGTTAGTCGACAAACTTACTAACACTGAAACAGAACTAAGTGCCGGTATTACATATAGCTTATTATCGGATGCTAACGTAACCAATGATCGCTTTAGTATTGAATTTCGTGCTCCGGGTGCTGTAACTGCTATCGACGAATTAGCTGCTGAGCAATTGACAGTTTGGTCGGATGCAAGTGGTAACCTGAATGTACAATCGGAAGCAATAACTGCCGACGACCAGATCAGGGTGTATACATTAGCCGGACAGCTACTAACACAACAGTTGGCTGAAGGTCAACTTACGGTGCTCAAGCATATACTTGCTCCGGGAGTTTACCTGGTGAACGTAAAGAATGCAACTTCAAAAGTGATTATTAACTAAAGTCTGACCTCTAATTTATAGAACAATGAAAAAAGAATATAAAAGCCCGGAAATTGAGCTGATTAAACTTGATAATGAAATTTCTCTTCAATTAGCTTCTGATGCAGACCCAATGGGAGAACCGGATTGGGTGGTGTCGGCTACTAAGGATTACTTTTCGAATGATCCTATGAAGGACTTTAACGCCTGATGATATAAAACTAACTATTAACTAATTAATAAATATGCGTACACAACTAATCAGTCGTTTATTGATAGCGATTTTATTCCTGACAGGATGGAGTCATCAGCTCCGTTCGCAGGCGCCTGCTCAAAGCGAGGATGTGATGTTACAGGCTTTCTACTGGGATTCCTATACGGATAGTAAATGGACAACCCTGAATGATCAGGCCTATGAGATTGCACAATACTTCTCGTTGGTATGGCTGCCACCAAGCGGTAATGCTCTTTCGGGTTATACTATGGGCTATGCTCCTGTCTATTATTTCGATCAGAATAGTGCCTTTGGTACGAAAAGTGAACTGAAAGACCTCATAGCATCCCTGAATCAGTATGGTTCGGGGGCAGTTGCCGATATTGTAGTGAATCATCGAAACGGGGTTTCAAACTGGACTAACTTTCCGGCTGAAACCTATTTGGGTGTGACGTATACCTGGGGACCGGAAGCTATTTGCAATACGGATGAAGTTAAATACCAGGCTTCTCAGGCAACACCAACGGGTGCTGCCGATACAGGAGATGATTTTAATGGTGCTCGTGATATTGACCATACGAACGCTAATGTAAGGGCTACCATTAAGGCCTATCTTGATTTCATGAAAGATGAAATGGGGTATGCCGGTTGGCGCTACGATATGACCAAGGGTTTTTCGCCGGGTTATATTGCTGAATATAATAATTCAGCAGGAGCTGATTATTCGGTAGGTGAGTATTTCGACGGCAACTACGATTTGTGTAATAACTGGATTAATGGTGCTCAGAAAACGTCGACTACCTTCGACTTCCCGCTGAAATTCAGGTTAAACGAGGCTTTTGCAGGTGATCTTACTAAGTTATGCTGGACCTACTCAGGGGTTAATCAACCAGCCGGCTTAATTCACAATCCGGAAGTAAGAAGGTATGCTACTACTTTTGTTGATAACCATGACACCTACCGGGATCGGAGTAAGTTTACCGGTAATGTGCCTGCTGCCAATGCGTTTATTCTTTGTTCTCCGGGGATCCCTACTGTTTTCCTGCCACACTGGCAAGCTCATAAAGATGCTATTCGACCTATGATTGCTGCCCGTAAGGCCGCACGTATTCACTCCGAGAGCTCTGTTAATGTGATTCACTCTGCCTATAATTTATACGTAGGTGAAATTACTGGCAAAGCTGGTAAGTTGATTGTAAAGATTGGCAGTGGTTCCTACAATGCTCCTTCGGGTTTTAATCTTATTACTTTTGGGAATGAGTATGCGATCTGGAGTGATGTTGCAGTTGCTGAGCCGCTTACAATGGAAATTTCTCCCGAATCGGGCTATTATCCTGAGGGGGTAGATGTGACCTTCACTACTTATGGTGGCAGGGCTCCCGTGACGGTGTATTATACGCTCGACGGACAGGATCCGGATGTAAATGCCACTCAGATTAGTTCGGGAGGAACCTTACGGATTACCCAGAATTCGACTCTGAAGGCTTTTGCCAGGGATGCTGATGGAAAGATGACTGCTGTTGTGTCGAAGAAGTTTAAAACAACGCTGGAAGAAATCACTGTTCGCTGGAAAAATGACCTGGGGTGGACGAAAATGAACCTGTATAGCTGGGTGACGGGAATTCCCGTGCGACAACTTACCGGTGACTGGCCGGGAACTTCGCTTACTGCCAATAGTGAAGGCTGGTACAGTCATACTTTTACCGGAGAAGCCTCTGTTAATGTAATCTTCAATAATGGTTCTGCACAGACTGTCGATATTACAAATGTGACTGAAAGTTCTGATTTCAGAATTAACACTGAAATGTCGGGTGGTAAATATACGGTTACCTTACTACCGAATGTTTCTACCTCATTGGAAAGTCAACCGATGGAAGGAGCTGTTTTCTATCCTAATCCTGCAAGGGATGTAATTAGCTTTATCGCTCCTGAACGGATTAAATCAGTAGTTGTATATTCACTAAATGGCCAGATGCTATCGACTTATCAACAACCCACAACAATTGATATCAGCTGGATGCCCGGGGGTGTATACGTATTACAAACCAACAATGAAGATGGAACAGCGACCGTTCAACGGTTGATGGTGCAGTAATGCATTCAATGCTTGTTTACAGTAAGAAAGAGATGGATCGAATGGTCTGTCTCTTTTTTTTACAGATTAATACCTGCATCCTGTAAATAGCGTGTAATGATGCGCGGAAGTGGAATGGTATGAAGTTGTTCAATTGCTATTACCTGCCATCCTTCGGGTAGATTGTTGATATCAGCAATTACTGCTTCCACAAAGCGGGCATTTATTTTCCGGTGCGATAGTATATGGGTGTAATCGCGGTAAGTAGACCGAAGGGTGAGTTGCAGGTGCTTTACCGATTGTGTTAGCGGATGTTCTGCTAATTCATGCGGTTGGAGCAGGTGATCGGCCTCGAAGAGTGGAAACTCATACATGTTTTTCCAGATATTGGTTGCCGTGGAGCGTTGCCGAATGAGGAGCTGTTGCTGATTACGTATTACAAGGTAAGTGTAGTACAATTCCCTGACAAGGGTTTTCTTTCTTTTCACGGGGAGTACATCAACCAGCTCTTGTTCGTAGGCTTTGCAGGTTGTTTGCAACGGACAACTATCGCAATCGGGGTTGACGGGTACGCAAGCCAGGGCACCGAATTCCATCATTGCCTGATTGTGTAAGCCCGGTTGTGAATGATCAATGAGTTGCTGTGCCAGTTCCTGGAATTCTTTCTTCCCTGCAGTGCTGTCGATCGGAGTGTCGATGCCATACAAGCGCGAAAGCACACGGTACACGTTTCCATCCACTACGGCATAGGGCAGTTCAAAGGCTATTGAACAGATGGCAGCTGCTGTATAATCGCCGATTCCCTTCAGCGCACGAACCTGATCATACTGTGTCGGAAACTTTCCACCGTGAAGTTCGACAACCTGATTAGCAGCACTATGCAGGTTTCGTGCCCGCGAATAATATCCCAATCCCTGCCAGTAGGTGAGTACCTCCTGTTCGCTTGCTGCAGCCAGAGTGGCAACATCGGGAAATCGTTCAATAAAACGAAGGTAATACTCCATTCCCTGATTGACACGGGTTTGCTGCAGTATTACCTCCGAAATCCATATCCGGTAAGGATCGCGGGTTTCCCTCCAGGGAAGCTCCCGCTTATTCTTTCCATACCAGGAAAGTATGTAATTGTTAATTGTCAATTGTTAATCAGTATTCATCCCAACTCTTAATCTTTATGTCTTCCACTTTGTAGGTGCAGAAGGCATTGATAAAGGCCGACGCTAACCGGGCATTGGTGAGGAGCGGGATATTAAAGTCGATGGCTCCACGACGAATGATGTAGTCGTTTTTCAACTCCCGTTCGGTGGTGTTCTTGGGGATATTGACAACCAGATCAAACTCTTTGCGTGATAGCATGTCTTTTACATTCAGTTGTCCGGGCTCATCGGGCCAGTTCACCGGTGTGCTTTCGATGCCATTATCGCGCAGGAAGCGGAACGATCCGCGGGTAGCATAAATCTCGTAGCCTTTTTTGGACAACAGTCGACAGGCATCGATCAGTTCCACCTTCGATTTGGGTTCGCCCGAAGAGATCAGGATGCGTTTCTGAGGAATACGGAATCCAACTGAAAGCAAGGACTTGAGTATCGCTTCGGAGAAGTCGTCGCCAATACATCCCACCTCGCCGGTAGAGGCCATGTCGACACCCAGTACAGGGTCGGCAAGCTGCAGGCGGTGGAAGGAGAACTGAGAAGCCTTTATACCTACATAATCGAGGTCGAAGGCCGATTTCTCCGGCTTTTCGACAGGCAGACCGAGCATTACCCTGGTAGCCAGTTCGATGAAGTTGATCTTCAGAACCTTCGACACAAAGGGGAAGGAGCGTGAAGAGCGCAGGTTACATTCAATTACCTTGATGTAGTTGTCCTTGGCCAGGAACTGGATGTTGAATGGTCCGGAGATATTCAGCGAGGCAGCAATCTGTCGCGCGATGTTCTTGATACGGCGTATGGTTTCCACATAAATCTTTTGTGGAGGGAACTGCGTTGTAGCATCACCGGAGTGAACACCTGCAAACTCCACATGTTCGGAGATTGCGTAGAGCAGGATTTCTCCGTCTTTAGCAACCGCATCGATTTCGATTTCCTTACACCGTTCGAGGAACTCAGAAATTACTACCGGGTGTCTTTTAGATACTTCGGTAGCAAGATTAAGGAAGTTTTCGAGCTGGGTGTTGTCGTGACAAACGTTCATCGCAGCACCTGAGAGTACATAGGATGGGCGCACGAGTACCGGGAAGCCGATACGATCAACGAAGTCGCGTACGTCTTCGAAGGTGGTTAATTCCATCCAGCGTGGCTGGTCGATTCCCAGTTCGTCGAGCATTGACGAGAATTTATGACGGTCTTCCGCTCTGTCGATATCTTTAGCCTGTGTACCCATAATTTTTACTCCGGCACCATCCAGCTTCATGGCAAGGTTATTAGGAATCTGTCCGCCCGTCGAAACAATTGTTCCCATCGGGTTTTCAAGTTCCATAATATCCATTACCCGTTCGAAGCTTAACTCGTCGAAGTAGAGTCGGTCGCACATATCGTAGTCGGTCGAAACCGTTTCCGGATTATAGTTGATCATTACTGAGCGGTAACCTTCCTTGCGGATAGTCATCAGCGCATTAACCCCGCACCAGTCGAACTCCACTGAGGAGCCGATACGGTAGGCACCCGATCCGAGTACCACCACCGACCGATGGTCGCCGAGGTATTTCACATCGCCGGCCACGCCACTGTAGGTAAGGTAGAGGTAGTTGGTCTGTGCAGGATATTCGGCAGCAAGGGTATCGATTTGCTTCACCACGGGCAGGATACCTTTTGACTTACGGTAGGTCCTGGTGAGTTTAATCATATCGTCGATTACTTCGTTGTTGCACTTGGTTACCAGACGGGTAATCTGGAAGTCGGAGAAGCCGGCAACCTTCGCGGTACGAAGCAGCTCGTCGCTCATCTCTTCCAGCTTGTTGCAGGCAGCCAGTTCTTTTTCAATCGCTTTTATATTGGCGAGCTTATGGAGGAACCACAAATCGATGCGGGTAAGTTCGTGGATACGTTCCACCGTGTAGCCGCTATCCAGTGCCTGTGCAATGTAGAATACCCGCTTGTCGGTAGGTGAGGAGAGGTGCTTGTCGAGATCGTCGACAAACATTTCCTTATTAGCCACAAAGCCGTGCATTCCCAGTCCGATCATGCGAAGTCCTTTTTGCATTACTTCTTCGAAGGTGCGTCCGATAGACATGATTTCGCCTACCGACTTCATGCTGGATCCCAGTTCCTGACTGACGCCCTGGAACTTACCAAGGTCCCAGCGGGGAATCTTACATACTATATAGTCGAGAGCAGGTTCGAAGAAGGCAGAAGTATCTTTGGTAACTGAGTTTTTAAGTTCAGGCAGACCGTAACCCAGTCCGAGTTTAGCAGCCACGAAAGCCAGCGGATAACCGGTTGCTTTGGAGGCAAGGGCAGAGGAGCGACTAAGACGGGCATTCACTTCAATCACGCGGTAATCTTCGGAATATGGGTCGAGGGCGTACTGCACATTACATTCGCCCACGATGCCTATATGGCGGATGATGCGGATGGCCAGTTCGCGGAGCTTATGAAACTCGCTGTTGGAGAGGGTCTGCGAAGGAGCAACCACTATACTCTCGCCGGTATGGATACCCAGCGGGTCGAAGTTTTCCATGTTACACACCGTAATACAGTTATCGTAACGGTCGCGCACCACCTCGTATTCAATTTCTTTCCAGCCTTTCAGCGACTTCTCAACAAGTACTTGCGGTGAATAGGCAAAGGCCTTATCGGTAATTATCTTCAGCTCTTCGTCGTTATCGCAAAAACCAGATCCGAGTCCGCCCAGTGCATAAGCTGCACGTACGATAACCGGATAGCCCAGTTCGTTGGCAGCACGACGGGCAGCCTCGAAGTTGGTTACTGCTTCCGATTTGATGTAGTTAACATCAATCTCAGCTAATTTCTGGTTGAAGATTTCGCGGTCTTCGGTGTCGATAATCGACTGAACAGGAGTACCCAGTACACGTACCTGGTACTTTTCGAAGATGCCGGATTTATAAAGTGCCACCCCGCAGTTAAGAGCAGTTTGTCCGCCGAACGATAGGAAAACCCCATCGGGACGCTCTTTCTCAATCACCCTTTCAACAAAGTCGGGTGTCACGGGAAGGAAATACACCTTATCGGCAATCCCTTCGGAAGTCTGCACCGTGGCAATGTTAGGGTTAATAAGTACGGTATATACTCCCTCTTCCTTAAGTGCTTTGAGTGCTTGTGAGCCTGAATAGTCGAACTCGCCGGCTTCACCGATTTTAAGAGCTCCTGATCCGAGAACCAGTACCTTCTTAACCCCGTTTTTATCAACGCCGGTATATTCCTGCTTGGTAACCAGGCGGGCGTCCATCTCTTCCTCTATCATCTGAGGGATGGATTTGCCTTGTTCGGTTATGGTCCTGAGGTACACATCGAACAATACTTCGGTGTCGGTTGGACCGGAAGTTGCTTCGGGGTGGAACTGACACGAGAACCAGGGTTTTGTTTTATGACGTACCCCTTCGTTGGTTCCGTCGTTCATATTGATGAACAAAGGTTCCCAGTCGTTTCCAAGGGTAGCGTTATCCACCGCGAATCCATGATTCTGGGTGGTTATAAAGGCGCGTTGCGTACCTGCCAGCTGAACCGGCTGGTTGTGCGAACGGTGACCGTATTTTAGTTTGTAGGTAGATGCTCCTCCGGCAATGGATAAGAGCTGATTTCCCATGCAGATACCAAAGATGGGCTTGTCGGTGAGCATGGCCTTGCGGATATTCTCAACCGTAGGAGTGCAATAGGCAGGATCGCCCGGACCGTTCGAAATAAATAATCCGTCGTAGTCCATTTCACTGAAGTCGTAATCCCAGGGAACGCGGATTACAGTGGTATCGCGTTTGAGCAGACAGCGGATAATGTTATGCTTCACACCGCAGTCGACCATGACGATCTTATGTTTTCCCGTACCATAGGTGATGACTTCGGTACAGCTTACCTTGGCAACCTGATTTTCGTCGTCGGGGTTGATAAAGTCAATATCTTCCTCGCCGGGAAATACAAGCTTCCCTTTCATGGTACCTTTATCACGTACCAGCTTGGTAAGCTCACGGGTATCAATTCCGAAGATACCCGGTACTTTGTGTTCAATCAACCAGTCACTCAGTCCTTTTACCGCATTCCAATGACTGTATTCAAATGAAAAATCGGAAATAATAAGGCCAGATACCTGTATTTTTTCCGATTCATAAAAGGTGGATAGTTGGTTTTGAACGGTATCGTTCGGAACTCCATAATTGCCAACCAATGGAAAGGTAATGGCCAGGATTTGCCCTGCGTAGGAGGGGTCGGTAAGACTTTCGGGATATCCGACCATGGCGGTGTTAAACACTACTTCGCCGGCTACTGCCTTTTCGTACCCGAATGATTTTCCTTCAAAAACGGTTCCATCTTCTAAAACAAGATGAAAAGGTTTGTACTTCTGCATAAAATTTCAAGTGATTTTTGTGATCCAAATTCCTGCAAAAGTACAAACTTTTCACGATGTTTACAACTTCTCTATAAGCTTTGTTAGCAAAAAACTATATTTTCTTACCTATTTCTTAGTAGGAGTGTATATATATACTGATTTTAATGCAAAGGACTGATCTTTACGTTCATTTCGTAATCCTGATAAGGCAGGCGGTACTGTGGAAGTGGGAGCGCTCCCCAGCTTGTTACACAACCCAATCCCATTTGAGCCTTGTCGATACATACTTCGGTAAGTCCTGCTTTAGGTATCTCGGGTGAGTGCAGTTGTTGTTTCTGCGGACCGTTATACATGGCTTCCTGGGTGTAGTTGAGAGCTGATGCCGAGAAGGGTGCATCGGATTCGAATTTCAATCCGCGACCGCCTTTGTCGACCACCTTCCAGTAGCGCAGATCACTGCGGGTACCGGTTTCCTGTGGACGAATATAGGGGTAGAACTGTTCGGCAACGGTTTGACGGAAATGTCCGAGATGTGATGCGTCTTTACGGTCGCTGTAGTTTTCGAAAGGACCGCGTCCGTAATATTCAACCATTTC
>JAQUYE010000054.1:17203-18570 GCA_028691965.1 Paludibacter sp.
ATTTCAAATCGCTCGGGCATTTGCATCCGGAAACCGAAACGGAAGAGATTGCTTACCTTCTCGTCGGGGTTTGCCATCATCTTCTGGTTGTACAACACATTTCCTTTCGGGTCGATCGAATAACGGCTCATCAGCTTTGCATGGACTCCACGAAGGGTATGGTGAGTGGTTACCACCACGACGCCACCTTCTTCAATACTGTGCTTCATTGAATCGAGGTGCATCCGTGGATTTCTCCAGGCTCCGTAGTGATTCTGAAGGTTAGCACCATAATCATTGTCGGTAGGTGTTCTCCAGAAGTTAGGCTGAACTACTCCTTTATCTTCCAGCATTTGCACCCCCTTGTGCATCCACTTACTGATTTGTCCGTTGTGCCTGTTAAACTCGATAGTGAACTGTTCGCCAAAAATACGCAGGTAATTATAATCGTTGGTTTTAACTTCCGGAACGATAGGAGCTACGTTCTTAGCGCAGTGTTTACCTACCTTTAAGGATGAAAATACATAGGGTTGAATTTCCATCTGAGCACTGGCTGCTTCGAAACCTGCAGGTAATAGCTGATGTGCTTTCCTTAGGCGGAAGGAGATATTCAGTAATAACTCTGCATTGTTGTTAGCTGCTGCAAGATCGTAGTCGAGCTTGAAGGACCTGGTTTCCTGTGGTCCAACCTGCAGGTCGGTGAGCTGACCGCTTTGTATTGCCTTGCCGTTTTCGAGTAATTGCCATTCGGCATAGTAGCCTGATAAATCGGTAAAGAAGTGTTCGTTATAGATAGTAATGGTACCTGTTGATAAATCAACGGGGGTAGCCCAAATGTTCTGATGGTGGTATTTTACTTCGTATGCGTGTGGGTTGTAGCCACGGTCGGGATTAATAATTCCGTTAGCAAGGAAGTTGTTGTCGGATGCATCGTAGGCATTATAATCGCCACCGTAAGCATAAATTTCGATTCCATCTTTGTTTATTTTACGCAATGACTGGTCGACAAAGTCCCAGATGAATCCACCCTGGTAGTTGGGGTATTTGCGGATAAGTTCCCAGTATTCGCGGAAACCACCCATCGAATTACCCATGGCATGTGCATATTCGCACTGAATAAGCGGTTTGTTGTAGTCCTTACTTTCGCAATAGCGTACTGCTCCTTCGTAACCGAGGTACATGGGTGCAAACACATCCGAGAAGTTGCCTGGACCATACACATTGTTTTGTCGGTTCTGCGATTGTTCGTACTGTACCGGGCGACTTGGATCTTCGTTTTTGATCCAGTTGTAAGCTGCTTCGAAGTTGGGTCCCATGCCGGCTTCATTGCCCAGCGACCAGAACACGATGGACGGGTGGTTAAAGCCACGCTGTATATTACGCTGGTT
>JAQUYE010000055.1 GCA_028691965.1 Paludibacter sp.
CCGAACTATCAACCGCACCTGAAAGTAAACTTGCAATATTCATTATATATAATATTCTGACAGGTCAACCAAGCCTGTTTTCATTGCGTATTTTGTTGCTTCATAAACTGTATTCACTTCAATCTTCCGGAATATATTCTTACGGTGTGTCATCACTGTATGGGTACTGATATTGCGCTGTGAAGCTATCTCACGTGTCGATTTACCCATGGCCAGTTCCTTCAGAATTTCTTTTTCTGTTGCAGTAAGAGTTGATGGAGGAGTGACTGTGTGCTGCTGACGGTTGTTCTCAAACATACGGTTGGAAATAGCGCTGCTTATATACCTCTGCCTGCGTAAAGCCATTTTTAATGCACTTTGTAAATCTTCGCTGCTGCTATCTTTGAGAATGATGCTGAACCGGTTTGTTTTAAAAATCAGATTACGAATGAAATTGTCTGTCAATGATTCAGCACATATAATCCAGTCTGTTTCGGGATACTTTTCGTGTAGGATAATTAATTCATCCTCCTGTTCGAAATCAAACAGCGTGTAATCCAGAATAATTACTGCCCCGGGGTAGGTCAGGCAAAGTTGTATAAGCGCTTTTTTATCAATTACTTCTTCAAACGCATGTATTCCGGCCAGTTGTAGTAAATACAACCAACCAGCTTTTGTAAGATCTTGATTATCTGCCAGAAGAATTGTGCGCATACAGTTTATTTTAAAAAACTGCCGCAAAGGTAAGGAAATTTTACTTAAACTCAGAATGTCCAGACCCCGGATTCAATCTCTACCAGCTCATCTTGCAGCTTTCGAATTGATTCTTTCAGCACCGGAAGGGTGATTTCTTCAGTTGAACTATAAAGTCGTTTGTACAAATTATTATCTCCGATCAGGTAGTCTGAATACATTTTCTTGGTGAAATATTCATGAAAACTGGTACGTTGGGCAGTATTACTTACCTGATATATTATTTGTTGTGATAATTGGGGTTTAAGCTCATCGTATAAGAACCAGCAGAGAATGGATTCACGTAGTTCTCCTTTCAATTGTTGGGTGCTGCCTCCATTACCGGGAAGCTCATCATCTGTAAATACTGGTTGAGTGAGCTCAGGATTACTTACAATTGGAGCTATCCCAATAATCTTAGTGTGAAAACGGGAAAGGTGCTTGTCAAAGTATACCACCTTCTGCAATAAAAACTTGTTAATTCTGCGTGAAAACCTATCGTAAATACGATTACTTACTCCCAGAGAATCATTGGTTTCGTTGTAAGTGAATAAGGGGTCAATGTACTGAGCACCTGCTACATTCGTTTCTATAAAGAATACATCTGATAGTTTGTTGGTCGCCACTGCGTTGGAAGCAGTGAAATAGGGTGAAATACCCGATTCGTTAGCATAATAAACAGGAGTTCGTGCAACAACTGCATTAGTCATTAGCCTGAACAGGTTTTTATACCGTGCATCCTGATCAGTTGGGAAAGCTACCTGAAGGTTACGGGTGTCGCGCAAATCAATTATGCTATATACTACATGAGCCCACACCACATCGTCAGCGCGGTGATCAAGATGAGCCAATAAGTAACTCAAATCTTCGGAAAGCTCACGGTTGTTTGTTATACTACCATTGGATTCGAAAAAGTTGAAACTTTTATCCTGAGCTTGTGTCAGAACCACCATTAGCAATGCAACTGCGGTAATACAACTTTTCTTCATATTCATTTTTCTGTAATTAATTCGTTTATAATACTTCAATGGCGACTGCCGATAGGTTACGATCAATTCCATCCGGACCAACCGCACGAATACGCTGTATTGTTACAGGTGTACCGGAGGGCATATTGGCAATTATATCCAACTGTTCGGACGAAAAGCGCGGACCATTAGAATTGTAAGTACGTCTACCTATTCGTATTGAAAAAGATCGGACACTAAAATTTGCCTGCACAAGTGCATCTTCTCCATATCCGGCCGTAACTGTCGGATTACCGGCTACAAAGCTGGGGCCATGTACGCTTCCGTCGAAAACCGACTGCGAGTTACCGTTAGCATCTTTATAAACTGCATAGGGCTTCGGGTCTGGTAATTGTTTTACGCGATAGGTATTCCCTCCCAGATTTACCTGCCGACCATTAATCAGGCCACTTACCCGGAGTTCCACACTGTTGGCCGTTGGTTTTACACTATATCTGCCACTTCCACGGGGAGTTGCAGTACCACCATTAATGGTAAGTCGAAGATTTTCGGTAGGTATTCCCGGAACAGAAATGCTGATGCTGTTGTCGAACCCCCGGTAAAGAATGTTGAGATCGTCGTTGGAGATTATCGCGGCCGGCTTACCTACATTGTATTTTGCTGTGAAAGGGAAGCGTTGTGGTTGAGCACCACCCATGGCCGGTAGTTCAATATGACCTGAGTAAGAATATTCTCCCGAACGGGTTGGTGTAATGGAATAAAGATTGCTTTGGAGGCGGGATCCTCCAATGAAAACATCCGGTTTCTTGGTAGTATCCATAGCAGCAAGGTAGATGTTCGCCCGATAGGGCTGACCTTCCATTACGTAATTTGACTCTGCTACCACAAATGCATTGAACTGATTTACGCGGGCATCTCCTTCGTCAGTCCGTTGTTTCAGGTAGTGAATGATCTTAGCTTCCGAATTGCGTACGTCTGTTTGGTATTTTGAAAGAATAGTGATGACAGCTGATACAGGCATACTTTCAAAAGTAGCTATATCCCACGACTTGCCGTTTATTTTTTCAGTGTTATAGATTAAAGAGAAAGCCTCCTGAGTAAGCACATCATCTGAAGTTAAATTTACCAGTAAACTGCGGTATGCGTCGAGCTTTTCTTTAAGAATGGCAGCATTACCTTGTTTCAGGGCGTAGAAGGGAGCGGCCTCCAAATCATCTTTCCGTTCAATTGTACGAGCGTACAAGGTATCTGCTTGTTCCTTATCGGCCCGTTTAAGAATAGCCACTTTAAAATCGTGAAGATAACTTACCAGAGCATCAGCTTCGGTGCGCACCTGATTTGCCTTTTTGAGCCAATCACCCACCTTTTCATGGTTCTTTTCATCCATGGCTCTGAATTCCTGGTACAGACGATTATTTTGTTCTTCTATCGACTGAATTGAAGTGTGCAAACTATCGTCCACCAGTTTAAATCCATTCAGGATTTCACTGGAGACATTCAGTGCCAGCATAGCTGTAAGCACCAGGTACATCATTCCAATCATTTTTTGCCTCGGGGTTTCCGGTGCATTTTTGGTTCCACTCATCTTTTTTGCTGGTTGAAGTTAATTCATGGCATTAAGCATGTTTCCATAAATCTGATTCAATTTAGCTATGTTGTCGGCAAGTTCATTGGCGTTGTGCTTCAGTTTCTCGGTTGCAAGTGAGAAATCGTCAGATACATACTTTAATTTTCCAATTTCTCCCGTGACCAGCTGCATTTCCTCCGTCATCTTTTTCGAGATTTGAGTTTGATTATGGAAGTGAACAGACTGTGCATGAATGTCTTTCAATTGAATTTCATAGATCGAATTCATTCCGGAAAGATTGCTGTTAATTCGTTCTACTTTATTCCGGTATTCCTGAGTATTGACCTCAATCTTTTCTGTGTCTTCACCTATGCGTTCGTATATTTCCTGAAGCTTATTGGTTGCAAGTACAAGGGATTCCTGACTTTCAGCATATTTAGACGTGTTTTGAGAAATGTGTTGTATGCTGTGAGCAAACTTCTCAGTTTCGAGCGAGAATGAAGCAATTGTCTGTAGCTGTTCTGCAGTTTTAGCCAGTTGCTGAATGCTTTTACTAAGCCTGTCTACATCAGCATCACTTAAGCCCTCAATCTGGCGTAGAGCGCTGGCAGTAGGTGAGGCATCCGGATTATATTGACCATTTACGGGTGAATAGGAAGTCTGAGCAGCAGGTGTAAAATTAGATGCACCGTTCAGGTTGTCAGATCCGTTCAGTTTCAAGTCAACTTTGCCGGTTTCGAAATCAAATATACGGTCCCACTCGTAGGTTTTGAAAGGTTTTTCAAAAGCACTTACTGCAAAGATAATAGCTTCGGTAAACATACCTATCATCAGCATCTCATTGGCATAGTCCCAATACAGGAGTTTAAACAAAGCTCCCAGAATTACCACTGAAGCCCCCAGTCCGTACCCTGCGTTAAAGATGCGTTCTCTGACCGGGATCTTTACAGATCCTAATCGTTTTAATCGTTCTACCATTGGTTTGTTATTTTTTATTTAACATCTCCCTTATAGGATCGCACGCAGCGAAATCCAATGTAAGGGCGGCTTTCATTTTGATATTCATAAGTCCTGGCTCCGCTTTGAAGGTAGTAGGGGATATCCTTCCAGGAACCTCCTTTTACTATTTTACGTTTCATGTTAGCGGGATCATCAGCTTTGGCATTGTATTCAAAGTTTGGATTCAGATCGGAATTGACACTCTCCGAAGTGCTGAAGTGAGCCGTTGAAGTCCACTCGGCAACGTTACCAGCCATGTCGTACAAGCCGTTGGCATTGGGTACTGTTTTGTACGATTTTACAGCTTTTGTTGAAACACCGGCATCCGATACATAATTTCCTCTGTCCTGCTTAAAGTTGGCCAGAAAGCAGTTCTTCTTTTCATCAATCAATTTGTTTCCTTTCCAGGGGTAGGTTGCATTACGATCGCGTCCTTTAGCCGCAAATTCCCACTCAGCTTCTGTAGGTAGCCTAAACGGTTCCCCTTTAATTTTACGCGAGTTGTTATACATCATGGTTCGCCAGTGACAAAATGCCTGAGCTTGTTCCCAGCTAACTCCTACCACCGGATAATCAGCATATTGTGGATTGCTGAAATACATTTTCATACGCGGGTCATTAAAGGAGTAGCGCAGATCATTCACCCATGTAAGTGTATCGGGATAGATGTTAATCATCTTTGTTGAATAAAAATCATTTCGGGAGTTCAGCTTTCTACGGATTGTATTATTAACAATATGTCCTTGTTCCGTTACATAGGCTGTATCCACTAAAACATAGGCATCTTCAGGATATGAATTTGTACGGTAGTTAAACTGATTTCCGGGCAATGCTGCCTGCTCATAATTAAAAACCTTATACCGGTATATCATACGTGCAGCGTTAAGCTGACGAGGACCAAGATTGTCGTCACCCTGATAATACAAGCTTGCCAGTGCTTCCTGAACATCCTCGTTGCGGTCGTTCCATCTGATGCGTTGTGACCAGCGTATACGGATAGAGTCGCTGTCGGGATCATCGATTTCATATTCTACCCGGCCTGCAGCAATCAGCTCGCGATACGCAACTGAATCACGTACCCACATCACAAACTGGAGATACTGGTCATTCGTTATTTCTGTTTCATCCATGTAAAATGATTCTACAGTTACCTGACGGGCAGCATCACGACCCGGAAACATGCGGTTTGAATGATGAGTGCCCATCATAAACGTTCCTTTTTTAATAAGTCTCATTCCATAGGGCTGAGGATCAGAGAAACCTCCCTTGGATGAACTTGTCCGTGTGGTGATTTCTCCCACCGGGCGGTTGCAGGAATAGAATGCAAGGAGTAAGGTGGCAAAAATAAGAAACCTGTTCATACAATCAATTTTTCTTATCAAACGCATAATTGCACGTTTTATTCTATATTCGTTAAAGTATTCGTATATTTTTGTAGCTCTGACGATGACCTCCACCCCCGGTATTGATGTTCAGCTGATAGGAAACAAGAACTTCGTGAGAGCCCCACGTAGCCCTGATAACAGGTGAAGCGGGAATGTCAAATGAATATCCAAGCGACAAACCATTTGCAATTGTAATACCGGCCATAAGTACAACTGCATTACCATAGCGATAGGAAATACCGCCCCAGTAGTGTTGGTCATAATAGCCCAGCACCGATACTTCAGCCAACCAGTTGACTAAATCTGTTTGTACCAAAAATGAAGGTTTTAATACATAGCGGGGGTTACGGAGTGTTTTTTGATATCCTCCTGTAAAGTACAGTGTTGAAGCAGGTGTGAAGTCCTGCTCTTCATTCCAGCTGATCACCGGAGCATTCAGGTGTGACCATGATATGCCGGCATACATACTGCCAAGTGTGTACCAGGCTCCCGCGCCGATATCCAGTCCCACTCCCTGAAGTTGTGTGGTTGGTAATGCCGGATCAGCACCTGCCTCATGGTATTCACTGGCGGGATTTTCAGGCATCCTGATACTATCACCGCTGAAACCAACACTCAGTACGCCCGGTTGAAGTCCCAGCTGCAAATTACCTTTTCCGATTTTAAACCGATAAGCATATTGCAAATGAACTCCCTGAGAAGTAAACAGACCAACCCGGTCGTTTCCGAACCGCAGACCTATACGATGTTTGTCGTCTCCGAATTTTAACGGAGTATGAAGGTTAAACCAGGTCGTTGAGCCTCCGTTTGGCATTCCTATCCACTGTATGCGATGTTGACCTGTAATATCAAGCATACCCTCCCGTCCGATTGCTGCCGGGTTGAACCCCGGCGAATTAAGCATATACTGGCTCACCTGACCGTCGAATTGAGCGTACAGTGAAGTAGTTGTCAGCAATGCAATAACTATATACCGGAGTAGTCTTTTCATGGGTAGTTTTCAAAATCCGGCACAGTTATGCCGGAGCATACCTGTGCCTTTGTTTAGATTTAACTGAAAAATACCCTGAAAATTGTTTCAAAGGGATAAAAATCAATATTCTTCTTCATTAAAAAAGAAATCTTCTTTGCTGGGGTAATCCGGCCAGATGTCTTCGATAGTTTCGTAGATCTCTCCTTCATCTTCAATTTCCTGAAGGTTTTCGATTACTTCCAACGGAGCTCCTGAGCGGATAGCATAATCAATTAACTCATCCTTGGTAGCAGGCCAGGGAGCATCTTCAATCTTTGAGGCTAGTTCTAATGTCCAATACATATCAACAGTGATTAAATAAACAGAGTTTTAACATTTTTCTAATGGTCTGCAAAAATAGAAAATAATTTCATTATTTGTCGTGTTTCCAGTAAAATTCTTCAACGCCTTCTTTTACAGATAAATAGCGCGATAGTGCAAAGAAATAATCAGATAATCGATTCAGGTACTTGATGACCAGGGCATCAATAGCTAACCCTGTTTCCATTAAATCAAGTACACGCCGTTCGGCTCGTCGGGTAATCGTGCGACAAATATGTGCTGTAGCAGTAGCAGTTGTACCTCCGGGTAATACAAAATATTGAAGTGGGGGTAATTGCAGGTCCATTTCGTCAATTTGCTTTTCCAGGGATAGTATATCTTCTTCAGCTACCACTGAAGCCGTTTTCAGCGAAGTAGCATCCCGATCGGTCGCCAGGTTTGAACCTATAGTGAACAACTGAAATTGAATCTGCTGAAGAAACAGGCGTGTATCTTCGGGGATTTTCTGAACCCATAAGCTGCCTATAAAGGCATTTAATTCATCAACAGTTCCGTAGGCCTCAATTCTGGGATTGTTTTTTAAAACCCTGGTACCCCCTATTAGTCCGGTCTGTCCTTCATCTCCTGTTTTAGTGTATAGCTTCATGTTTTATAATAGAATTAATAACGAAGTTTGTAGTTTTTAGGTGCAAACTCCGGATTAAAAAAAACGATGCCCAACTGATATAAGTCGAAAGTTGCAGTTACTTTTTCGTTATGCTGAAGTTCTTTCCAGGCCCTTGTTGCACCTTTCGACCCGTAGGGATCATTGACAACTATAATGGAATTAGGCTTGATAAAGTTTAGACAACTGTTGAAATAGTCGGTAATAGTTGAATATGGATGATTTGTATCGATGAAGAACAGGTCGCTCGTTCCTGTTTCATGAAGTTGTTGTTGCAAAGAAAGTTCGTTACTGATTGCATGTACGGGTAGGTGTGCATATCCGGCTTTTTTCAACAGCTTACTTGCAAGTTGTGCTGATTGGTAATCGGTTTCAATGCTACAACACTTAATTTTTTTACTAGCTGAACTTAAGTAGAGCGACGTGAGACCGAGCGAAGTGCCTATGGCAGTAACTGCCGTGAAGTTATACCTGCTGCATATACGAAAGAGTAACTGTGCACGTGAAGCAGGAAGCAGTCTTCTGGCCTTTCCGGTTTCTTTTTGTATAGTCGACCGGTATTCCTCAATCGGCCTAAAGCAATAGTAAGGGAGTTTTTCCATTACTACATAAGTGACAAACTCATAAAGGAAGGGAGAATGTATGCCGTGTCCTTTAGAGTTTGTGGCAGTTGCTGCATGCCGGAGATAAGTTCCTAATCGATGGAAAAGATTCACTTGAGTGAAATTTCTTGTGAGAAAAAGCGCTGGTACAGTTCTGGCTCGTTTAAGATTCGGATTGCTACTTCCAAATCGGTATCGGATTGAAGGGAGTGCTCAATTACCCCTTTCTGATAATAATACCGCTTCACTATTTCTGTGCTAAGGAGTTCTTCAATATCAGCTCTGTGTTCATGAAGTTTTATTTTCATGTCGGGCATCAATTTCGCCTTAAGTGCTTCGAATTCTGCTGCAGCTTCTTTATCCAACCCTTCGACTTTAGAGAAACTATACAGATCGTCAAAATATTTTTTTGTTTGAGGGGTATAGGTGAATTTCTTCTCCTCCAGAAAGGCTGTAAAAGCTTCAAAATCCTCATCAGTCAGTTTGAATTCGCTTACTTTACCTATCGATGGATGAGCAGCTGCATACCGGGTTGCAAAATCAAAATACAGGTTTTGGGCATAAATATAATAGGCTATATTAATAGTGCGCAGGTCGGTTGTAAGTGTGTCGGGTACAATACCTCCACCGTCTCTTACAATACGTCCCAGTCTGGTGCGAAACTCGCTGGTAAGACTGTCGGGTACACGGGTAATTCGTCCCTCGGCATCACGCTGTGCGTAATCTATAGCCTGAATGCATCGCCCGCTTGGGATATAATATTTGGCTGTGGTTATTTTTACATGTCCACCATAACTTACGGGACGGATGTTTTGTACCAACCCTTTACCGAATGTTCGTTCGCCGACCACTACACCCCGGTCGAGATCCTGCATAGCACCTGCCAGAATTTCAGAAGCTGAAGCTGAAGCGTTGTTTACTAAAATAGTTATTTTCAACTCCGGAAAGGTTGGCTCAACAGTAGTCTTGTAGGTGAACGAAGATTGTACGCTCTTACCTTTGGTGCTTACTATTTCTGTACCTTTTGGTACAAAAAATCCCATTATTTTTACAGCCTCGTCAATCAGTCCGCCACCATTATTTCTTAAGTCCAGTATCAAGGAATGAACGCTCTTCTGGGTTGTCATTTCCCGCAGAATGTTTTTTAGCTCCATGGCAGCATTCTCGGTAAAATCGTTCAGGAGAATGTAAGCTATTCCCGGAGCAATTACGGATGAATAGGAGATAGGATGAATAAGGATTTTCTCACGTAGAAAATTGAACGAAAGAGCTTTTTTATGACCTAAGCGTTTAATTTTTAATGATATTTCGGTATTTGGAGTTCCTTTAAGACGGGAGCTTGCATCTGCCACAGAGATGGTTTCGGTCGAAACACCGTCAATCTCCAGGATTATATCACCGGCACGTAGTCCGTTTTTCTGGGCGGGCATTCCTTCGTAGGGGTCAGCAATACAAATACCTTCGTCGGTTTTTGTAATTAATGAACCTATACCACCATATTCACCGGTGGTCATAAAGTTCAGGTCGCTGGTTTCTGTTTCAGGTATATAAACCGTGTAAGGGTCGAGCGTCTGGAGCATGTTGTCCAGGGCTGTTTTAATAAGTTGTTCGTGCTTCAGGCTGTCTACATAATACATATCAAGTTCCCGGAGTACCGAATTAAATATGCTAAGACTCTTGCTGATAGCAAAAGACTTCGATGAGTTTTGGGCGTAAACCGAAGAAGAAGTAAGTAGAAGAAGTAACAGACAAATGGAAAATGCTTTTCTCATGGGTTGAATGTGATGTGAAATAAACGAAAACTATATCCGAACGTTCGGTGGCAAAAAACCACTGATGTCTTTTCCGTAGGATATCAGTTCGCGGGCAACTGTTGATGAAATATGGGCGTAGGCAGCTTCGGTGAATAATATTACAGTTTCAACTCCGGAAAGTATACGGTTCGTATCGCCAATAGTGCGTTCGTATTCAAAATCAGCAACTGTTCGTAGTCCACGTAAAATAAAATCAGCTTCTACCTCATGAGCAAAGTCAATGGTGAGACTGCTGTATATTAAAACCTTTACTCTTGGCTCGTCGGCAAATGCACTGCGAATAATTTCAAGTCTTTTTTCAGCAGAAAACAAGGTCTTTTTCGATTGATTGTGACCGATACCGATAACAATCTCGTCGAAAATGGAAAGCCCTCGTCTGACGATACTGTAATGTCCGATAGTAAATGGGTCGAAGCTACCCGGAAAAATTGCCCGTTTCATACTCAAATTACAAATTGATGAAAATCATGCAAAGATAAAAAAATAAGCAAACAAAACTTACACCCAACTGTTAGTTATATATCTCCAACAATAAAAAACACTTATTATGAAACGGTTTTTTGTTCTTATTACGCTGGTTTTAACAGGAGTTTTTTCGTATGCACAACTTGATTTTGGTGTCAAAGCCGGATACAATTCATCTCTTGGATTTAACAGTATGTCGATGATTGGTGATAAAACCTATACCCTTGAAGATGTGAAGGCCGAAATGTGGAATAACTTTCATGCCGGCTTGTTTGCCCGAATCTTTGTCGATAAACTTTACTTACAGCCTGAGTTATTGTATTCAATGCAAAAAAAAGACTACACTATGCAGGATGTGTTGGTCGATGGCAATGCAACGAATGTAGAAACGTATATGGAGATCAATACGGTTACTATACCGGTTTACCTGGGTTACAAGCTGCTTGATGTGAAAGTGGCCAGTCTAAGGGTGTTTGCCGGACCCAAATTTATAATGAATGCCGGCTCATCGCTCGAATACAGGAATCTTACCCGGCAACAAATTGACGGTTCTGTATTGGTAGAAGAATTTAAAAATGCTCAGGTAGATCTTGAAGCCGGTGCAGGACTGGATGTGTTTATGTTTGCGCTGGAGGCAAAAGTAAATCTTATTCAGGATATACGCTCTGATAATCACGAGAGTCCGGGTCAGAGTTTGCTGTCGGTGCCTACCAGTAATTTTATTATATCTCTTGCCTGGAAGATTTTTTAATTGAATATCCCACCAAACCGGCACCCTCTCTCTATTCCGGATTGTATTCATTTACAGCAGTAGTTAAGCCGGTTATCAGCTATCCATCGGTGTGCTTTTTATGCCCGGCTCTTATTACCGTTTTTTTAGATGTTAGAGGTTTTTTTTGTACTTTATGTTAGGATTTATTTTCTTATCTTTGCCCGGAATACAGCTACAAAAAACAAACTTAGCAACATACTGATTATATGGGTAAAATTATTTCTTTAGCCAATCAGAAAGGAGGAGTAGGTAAAACAACCACGGCAATTAACCTGGCAGCTTCATTAGCCACCCTGGGTAAAAAAGTACTACTGGTGGATGCAGATCCACAGGCCAATGCTTCTTCAGGGCTGGGAATAAACGTCCGGACCCTGGAATTCACTATTTATGAATGCCTGATTGATGAAGTACCAACCCAACAGGCTATCCATGCTACCGGGGTCGAAAATCTGGATATTATTCCCTCGCATATTGATTTGGTTGGTGCTGAAATTGAGATGCTGAACCTGGATAACAGGGAAAAAGTGATGCTGCGCTTACTTTCACCGCTCAAAAACACCTACGATTATATTTTAATTGACTGCTCACCGTCACTTGGTTTGATAACTGTGAATGCATTGACAGCATCTGACTCGGTTATTATTCCTGTTCAATGTGAGTATTTTGCTCTTGAAGGAATCAGTAAGCTTTTAAACACCATTAAGATTATTAAGAGCAAACTGAATATGAACCTTGAGATTGAAGGGTTTCTGTTGACGATGTTTGACAATCGACTTCGCCTTGCCAATCAGGTGTATACAGAAGTAAAACGTCATTTTGAAGGAATGGTGTTTGATACAGTAATTAATAGAAATGTACGGTTAAGTGAAGCCCCCAGCTATGGACAGCCGGTGTTGGTGTATGATGCAGATTCGAAAGGTTCAGCTAATTATATGGATCTTGCCAAAGAACTGATCCGTAAAAATAGCTAAAGCTCAGAATTATGGCAAAAGTTACTGGTTTGGGACGAGGGTTGGGTGCGTTGATCGACACAGGTCATATCACTACATCTGGTTCTTCGTCGATTAACGATGTGGATATAAGCCTGATTGTTCCTAATCCGAATCAACCACGCTCACATTTTGATGAAGAAACACTGGACGAATTAGCTGCTTCTATTCGCGAATTAGGAGTGATATCTCCGGTTACGCTGAGGCAGAATAGCGACGGCACCTACATGATTATTGCCGGTGAACGCCGGTACAGGGCATCGAAAACCATAGGTTTAAAAACTATTCCGGCCTATATTAAGACAGCAGAGGATGAGCAGGTGATGGAGATGGCATTAATTGAGAATATTCAGAGGGAAGATCTGAATGCTATCGAAATTGCTCTTTCGTTTCACCGGTTAATGGAAGATTACAAGCTTACTCAGGAAAAGCTTAGCGAACGGGTAGGTAAGAAACGTGCTACTATTGCCAATTATCTTCGTCTCTTAAAATTACCTGCGGAGATACAGATTGGCATTAAAAACAAAAAAATAGATATGGGTCATGCCCGTGCTATTTTAGGTTTAAATGATCCGGTTGCGCAGCTCCAGCTTTATGAGGCAATACAGCGCAACGAACTTTCGGTACGAAAGGTCGAAGATATGGTTCGCATGTTTGCCGAAACCGGAGCCTTTGAAAAACCATCTTCTCCGGGATTACTTAAAGACTCTCTGAAAGAGTATGGCGAACTCAAGGAGCGACTGGGTAAAATGCTGGGTACAAAGGTGCACCTTACGTCCGATGCGAACGGTAAAGGAAGGTTATCCATTAGCTTTAAAAGTGATGATGAATTGTTGAGGTTGATGGAATTGTTTGATAAAATTGGTCATTAAAAGGGAATCTTGTTTTGCCAAAATCTGGATGTATATTGTTGTTGTTCTTGTTCGGCTGGGTAAGTTGTCTCCCTGCTCAAACTGTCACACCAATTGTTGGAGTAGATACAACTGATACACGACTTACAGTTGAACTGCAGGATATCCCGGTTGCACGTAGCTTGCCCGAGCCTTCGAAAGTTGTCTGGTGGGCGGCGGCCATTCCCGGCTATGGTCAGATTTTAAACGGTAAGTACTGGAAATTGCCAATTGTTTATGCAGGGTTTCTGGGGTGTTATTATGCGGTAAAGCTTAACTCCAACCGTTACATTTCGTACAAGTCAGGTTACCTTGACATAACCGATACAGATAATACCACCAATAGTTACCTTAACTTACTTCCTCCCGGCAGAACAATTGAAAGTTATGGCGGTACTTCTGCCTATACAGGTTTGTTGAAATCGGGGATGGAGAAGTCGCGCTACTACCGTGATCTTACAGTGATAGTGTCGGTAGCTTTTTATGGTTTGTCGATAATTGATGCATTTGTGGATGCTCACCTGGCCGATTTTGACATCTCACCTGAGTTGTCAATGCAACTTCGCCCGCTGATTCAACGTGAGAGTCCTTCCTTGTTTAATAATTCTTCTGCTTATACCTATGGTTTGACAGGTAGAGTAAAATTCTGATGATTAATAATGGAAATTTCTAAAACGATAGTAGGTTTTTTTCTGTTCATGGTGAGTGGATATGTTATGGCTCAGGCAGATAATGAGCTGCCCGCCAGGCAACTTTCAGTTATGGAGCTTAGTCAGGGTGACTCCGTTGGTATACCTGATGAATTCAATTATGCCCTCGATCATATGTTATCGAACTGGCTGCTTACCAAAATTAAAAAAACAGATTGTGATACCACTCTGGAAGTTCCGCTCGTTTCCGACTCGATTATAAATCTTCGCCTTCGACGTATGCCGTATGTGATGGAGATGCCCTTTAATCCCTATGTTCGTTCATTTATAGATCTTTATACTGTGCGCAGAAGAACTCAGTTAAGCTATTTGTTAGGTCTTAGCGATTATTATTTTAAGATATTTGAGCATGCCCTTGAAAAAGCAAAGTTACCACTCGAACTTAAGTATCTTCCCGTAATTGAATCAGCACTGCGCCCTACTGCTTATTCAAGAGCAGGAGCTGCAGGCTTATGGCAATTTATGGTAGGGACCGGAAAAATGTACGGCCTTGAAATTAACAGTCTCATCGATGAGCGTATGGATCCCTATAAATCGACAAATGCTGCCGTACAATACCTGAAAGACCTGTATGCTATCTATGAAGACTGGCATTTGGTTATTGCTGCCTACAATTGCGGTCCGGGTAATGTGAATAAAGCAATTCGACGTGCTGGAGGTAAGCAGGATTATTGGACCATTTATCCCTATTTGCCTGCCGAAACCAGAGGATATGTCCCAATTTTTATTGCAGCAAACTACGCAATGCATTATGCAAATGCTCATAATGTCTGCAAAACACCCATCGAATTTCCCAAAGTGGCCGACACGATCGTCGTACGTCAACGACTGCACCTCGAACAAATTGCCTCGGTAATGGAATTACCGATCGAGCAGCTTAGAATCATGAATCCTCAGTATCGCAGGGATATTATACCCGGCGATATGCGTCCCTATTCAGTTACACTGCCCATGAATACGACCGGGAAATTTATTGACAAATTAACTGATATTGCAACATACAAAGCCGATTCGCTTATAAATAACCGTCGTACTGAAATTGCAATTAAAACCCCTGCAGCCGGATCTCAGAATGTCATCTATCATCGGGTGAGAAGCGGACAAACCCTGGGTGGGATTGCTGCCCGATATGGTGTTTCGGTGGCCAAACTACGTAGTTGGAATAATATACGAGGATCAATGATTCGGGCCGGACAACGACTGAAAATCTATAAATAAAATAAGGTATGGAAAAGCATTTCTATTCGATCTCCGAAGTTGCCGAAATGCTGGGCATCAATCAATCAAATCTCCGGTTTTGGGAAAAGGAGTTTAAGCAATTACGCCCACGGCGATATAAAGGTGGAACGCGCTTTTATACTGCCGAAGATATCGCTACAGTCAAGCAAATTAAATACTTAGTCGATGTTCAGAAACTGACGCTTGATGGAGTAAGACAAAAACTGGCTACTAAAAAAGACGAGGTAAGTAAACAACAGGAGCTGATAGAACGTTTACAAGCTGTACGTTCAGATCTTAAAGGTCTGCTTCGGCTAATGGATAATTCAAACCAATAACATTTTCGGTAATGAGCAAAAAAGCTTTTCTAACAGTTATAATTTTTATGATGTTGGTAGTGCCGGCTTCGGCAGTAAAGCATCCAAAAAATGTGATTTTTTTAATCGGTGATGGCATGGGACTGGCCCAAACGACTGCTGGTATGGTAAAGAATCGTGAACCTTTAACCCTTGAGTTATTCAAACACATCGGTTTGGTCAAAACACATTCTGCAAGTCATTTTACTACCGATTCAGGTGCCGGGGGAACCGCTCTCGCCACAGGTGTAAAAACTAAAAACGGGATGATTGGGATGAACCCCGATTCGGTAGCTGTCCAAAGTATTCTTCATCTTTCCGACAACAAAGGCTTAGCAACCGGTATTGTAGCTGCCTGTGCCTTAACTCATGCAACTCCTGCTTCGTATGTAGCACATCAGGTTAACAGAAACAGGTACGAAGCCATTGCTGCCGATTATTTGAACGTTGATATAGATGTAGTTATTGGAGGTGGAAAAAAGTATTTTTCAAACCGGACATCCGACGAACGCGACCTGATTAAAGAATTGAAAAACAAAAAGTATCAGGTGGTTGAAACAATGACGGAGCTTGAGAAAACACGAAAAGCTAAAGTTGCAGGGTTGCTGTTTGAAGATCATCCACCCGCAATGCCCGAACGGGGTGATTTCTTGCCCCGGGCTACAACTAAGGCTATTCAGTTGCTTGCAACAAATCGTAAGGGATTCTTTTTAATGGTCGAAGGATCTCAGATCGACTGGGCTGGTCATGACAATGATACCGAACGAATTGCCGCCGAAGTAATCGACTTTGATAAAGCTGTAAAGGCTGCATTGGACTTTGCACGCGAAGATGGAAATACGCTGGTTATTGTAACCGCAGATCATGAAACAGGAGCTATGTCGCTGTTGGATGGCAACTTAGGTACAGGTGAACTCAAAGCTGCCTATTCTTCGGGAGGTCATAGCGGTATTCTTGTCCCCGTTTATGCGTATGGACCCGGAGCTGATGAGTTTACCGGCTTTTTGGATAACACCTGTTTTAAAGGAAAAATTGCCCGGTTGTTGCATTTAAACGATAAGTAACAACTTAAGTTTAAGATTTTATTCTTAAAAAAATTAAGTAAGTTTAAGAATATTTATACTACGCATCTCCTAAATCGTAAATTTACGATTTAGGAGATGCGTAGTAGTATCATGCAGGCCCATCAACTATAGTCATCTGATCAATAAGCCTTAGTAATTTCACTTATCTCGCCTTATGTGACAAACCGGCATATGTCATGTAACAGACCATCATATGACTTGTAACAAACCCGCATATGTCATATAACAAGCTATCATATGACATATTCGAAACCGTTACATGACATATGCGAACCTGTCACATGACATATGCGAACTTGTTACATGACATGTGCGAACCTATCATATGACATATGCGAACTTGTTACATGACATTTAACGGTTAAAATGACTTTGACGGGCGGATCGAATATGCCTGATTGAAATGACAAAAGGGTTAGGGCTTTTCGCTGTGTTTGTAGTAAGCGAACTAGTCGGATGGCAGGACCTTATACCTGAAATGGTTGGAGGATTCAGGCGAATTGGTTAGGAGTACGGGAGGTGTTGATTAGCGGATAGAAAGCAAAAAAGGCATCTTCAAAAACGAAGATGCCTTTTTTAGGATGATGGGTAAGGTTTATTTTAAACCTAATTTCTTTTTAACCAACGGAGTCACATCTGATGCTTTAGCCGAATGGTAAGCGATCGACTGGCTGCTGATGTCAAAGATATAGGTGTAACTGTTTTCTTCACCTACCTCTGCAGTGGCCTTCAAAATCTTTTCACGTAAAGCTGAAATAAGTTCCATTTGCTTGCGTTGCATTTCTTCGTTAGCAGTTTGCTGGAACGTACCAATACGTTTTTCAATGTCAACGATTTCACTTTGGCGACGCGCTTTAATTGTTTCAGCCATTGTGTTCAGGTTGTCCTGATATTCTTTTGCTTTAGCATAATATTCCTGATACATTACGTCCAGTTCTTTTTTGTACTGTTCGTTAACATCAGCCATCGATTTTTCGATATCAGCCAGGTCGGGCATTACCTGAAAAATCTCCTGGATATTAACATAGGCCAGTTTGTCCTGTGCCATCATACTCACAGGTAATGCGAAAAGCACTAATAAAACAATTTTCTTAATCATGATCTATCTTTTTAATTTTTATTTATTTCATTCCATTTTTGAGCGGCACAAAAGTAATATATTATTTTGAATAACCCAATTTGGCTAATACTTCATCGCTGATATCCAGCTTAGGAGAGGTGAAAATAATATTCATTGTAGAGCTCTTGTCAAATACCAGACTGTAATCCTTTTCGCGACTTAGTTCCTGTATAACATTAAAAATTTCATCCTGAATTGGTTTCATCAGACTCTGACGTTTCTTAAACAGTTCACCTTCAGGTCCGAAGTAAGTGCGTTTCAACTCCTGACTGGCTTTTTCCTTTTCAATAATTTCCTCTTCCCGTTGCACTTTCATATCGTCGGATAAAAAGACAAGCTCTGTCTGATAATTCTTGTACATGGTCTGAACTTCCTGCATCGAATTTTCAACTTCAGTCTGCCACTTTTTGGATATAATGTTAAGTTGTTCAGTTGCTGTCTCGTAAGCAGGGATATTTTTCAGGATATATTCCATATCCACCATTGCAAATTTCTGTGCCTGTATTCCGAAAATACTGGCAAAAACCACTACTGATGCTAAGATATACCGTTTCATACGCTTCGATGTTTTAGAATGATTATTCTGTTACTTTTTTGTTGTGGTTATACCTGAATCAAATATCCTGCCATTTTTTTATAATTCCTGACCCAGTACGAAGTGGAACTGACTGCCGCTCTTCTGTCCGGTAGTATTAGTGTCAAATCCATACCCCCAGTCGATCCCCATCATACCAAACATGGGCAGAAAGATGCGCACTCCAAAACCTGCTGAACGTTTAAGATCAAACGGATTATATTTTGAGATGCTGTTAAAACTGTTACCGGCTTCAACAAAACCAAGGAGGTAAATAGTTGCTGATTGTTCAAGTGATA
>JAQUYE010000056.1 GCA_028691965.1 Paludibacter sp.
GCATGGTTTTGCGTTGCAGACTGACCATCGACTGGTTTTCGAGCTTTACATTTACCTGAGTGCCCGATTCAATGATCGACTGATTAAGGATAGTTCCGTTCCCATCATATAGTCAACCATATAATCCACATTTTCCTGCAGGGTAGCTCCACCGGCAGTTACTGTAACCGATCCACGGGGTACGTTCATGGCATTTAACCTGATTTCAGATCCGCTGCTGGCTTTGTATTCACCTTCGATGATGAATTTATTCTTTTCGCTCAGCTCCCTGGCAACCACCAGTGTCGAGTCGTAAAGCTCCCGGAAGATATAGTTGTCGGCCAGCTGGTCGTTTGCTATACTTTTACGCAGGTGTTCTCCAAACGGTTCAAGCACTGGAAACATAATGCGTCCTGTCGACGAAAAGGCGGTGTATCCTTCCACATAGTCGAACATCCCATCCGGATTACTATCTTGTTTGGTGTCGAGCTTATCGAGGTTCATGACCCTCAGCAGGAGTTGGTTTTTAATATTCCCTTCGGTGAGGTAACGCAGTTTAGTACCGATCGAATCATTCCGATACAGAATGTTTAGTTCAAACTTGTCGCGCTGGATTTGCATAGCCCCCAGATAGTACACGTTTTTCATCATCAGATCCCAGATTGGAAGCAGGGGTGATTGTGAAGCTCCTTTCAGCAGCTTTACAATGAGTGCATTGGGAGCCTGAACGGGGTCGGTTGAGAATTCACCCACCTGATACACACGTCCGCCCATTGTATATTCGAAGGCTACCCCGAGCACTTCGTCGGGATTCAGTGCATTGCGGAGCGACAAGGTTCCGAGTGTACTATTAAAAGTATATTCGGAAGGGTCGAGGCGACGGGCACTCTCTATCTTCTCGTAATCTTCACCACCGTTGATTCCGAATCCCGATAGTTGAGAAGCCAGAATCGCATTGGTCTGCTTAATATCCCGCACACCCTCCATTCCTTTTACTTCTCCGTACAAGGTGTTGGCATCGTTAGCGGGTAGGGTAGTACCCAGTTGAACCTGCCAGTACGGATTGTCGATCCGGTCGGTTTCACCCAGGTCCATAAAGGCAATTATGTTACGTGCTTCGTTGTAGTTTCCCCGTTTGTTGGTGATCCATACTTCAATACGATTTACCGTGATACCCGAAGATATAAAGGGAAGCCGGCTCATAGCCGATTCAAAATTATTCCGGAAGTAATGACCGATGAAGAAGTGACGGTTTTCATCGTAATTGTCAATTCCGATTTCAAACTTAGTAGTTTGAGCACCTCCTTTGGAACTAACAGTCTGGGTTTCCGATTCCTGCTGGGAAGCAATGGCCGAGATGTTGAGTTTGCCGAATTTAAGATCGGTGCGAATGCCGAAGAGGGCTGTGCTTCCGCTTATCAGTGCAGAGTTAAGTTGCATACTAACGTTACCGGCCTGTATGCTTTGGATGATATCGTCCTCGTTGCCCTTGTAGTTCAGTTTTAATAATTTCTGATCGAAGTCGAAGGTCGATTCGGTATTGTAATTCATGTTGAAATTCACCTTATCGCCCACACTGCCATTTACGTTCAACTGAATCTTCTCGTCGAAATCGAAGATGGTTGTCTTGCGCATGCGTTCGGTAAGTGCAGGATTATCCAGCTTGTTGGTTTTGACTCCAAATATCAGCTCGGCCGAACCCTGTGTTTTAATCTGCACACCTCCCGGACCAAAGACCTTATCGGCAGGGCCCAGACTAAACTTCATGTCGGTAAGTGAAAACTTATCCTCATTGTCGACTTCGGCTTTCTTGTTGAGTTCTTTCCAGTAATCACCCATTTCATCCCTGGCCGACAAATCGAAGTATTCCTTATCGGTCATTGTGAAAGGAGTCGCTATTTCGGTATCACCCACTTTTGTACGCATCACATAACTACCCGTGCGCAGGTCGTACTCGACTGTAGTCTTTACATTCTCAGGTAATGGCGCATCCAGCGGCAGCTTTGTCTGTACTTCCGGAAAGTTATCGTGGGTAGTTTTTTTAATCGGAAAGGTTCGGGGTTCCGGCCGACTCTCCTCCTGTTGCGGATCCTGCAGGTATACAGCAGTGAGCGGCATGTTGTTCAACACACCAAAGGCTGTTCCCAGAAGGAAAAGCAGGAATAGGGTCAGTCCTGTAACTTTTAATCCTGAACGCATAGGCACTTTCGACTGCTAACGAATATTTTGCAGAGCTGTTTTGATCAATAACTCTACCGGCATATCGGGCTGCGTCTTCAGAATAGCGTCGACGGCTTTCTGGGATATGTTGGCAGCAAAGCCAAGCATTACCAGTGCTGCTACAGCTTCTTCGCGGTTCGCATTGCCGGCAACAACGGGCTGGAAAGCACTACCCGATGCGTCGATATGTAGTTTCAGCATCTTATCTTTCAAATCAACGATCAACCGCAGGGCAGTCTTTGTGCCAATACCTTTAATAGCATTTAAGGCAGCCGTATTCTCAGTGCTGATAAGGTGTTGAAGTTCGACAACCGAGTAGGAAGACATAATCATTCGTGCCGTGTTGGGTCCAATGCCCGATACCGATATAAGCAGCAGGAATACCTGTCGCTCTACGGGTTGCAGGAATCCGTATAAGGTATGAGCATCTTCCCGGATTGCTTCATATACATATAATTTGGCACTGCTTAATTGCCGGATAGTGGTGTAAACAGGAAGAGTTATATTTATGAAATAACCAATGCCACCGGTTTCAACTACCGTGTAAGTAGGGCTGAGTTCGGTTATCTCACCTTTGATATAGTCGATCATGATATACGCTTTTAGATGCAAAAGTACGAAAAAAACAGCTCTTTCTGAATCAATAACGATGGAAAAGGGCAAAAAGTACAGGCAGGGTGATTTTTACTTCAAATATTGTTAAATGCTGTGATACAAATGAACAACTGTTCCTATATGTTGTTTTTGTTACAGTTTGTGAAATTAATTAAAGTCAGAACAAGAACGCATTTAAATCAGAGAGTTATGAAAAGAACATTTTTTATAGTTAGTTTAGTGGCGGTAGGGATGTCCCTGATGGCCCAGTATCAGTTACCCAGACTCGATTATTCCTATTCAGCACTGGAACCTTACATCGACAGCACCACTATGTACATTCATTACAACAATCACCATGCAGCTTATACTACTAATCTTAACAAAGCATTAGCTGAATTTCCTGATTTGCAGAAACAGCCTGTAACTGATCTGTTCGCTCAACTGGATAAAGTTCCTGAAACTATTCGTACATCAGTTCGCAACAATGGCGGAGGATATTACAATCACATGTTGTTTTGGCAGATGCTTACTCCCCCTGCGAATAGTAAGATGACAGCCTATGTAGAGGAAGTGCTTACAGCCAATTTCGGTTCGGTCGATCGCTTTAAAGAAGCTTTCGGTAAAGCAGCTGCTACACGCTTTGGTTCAGGATGGGCATGGCTTATCAAGGATGCAGGTGGTAAATACCGCATCATCTCTACGCCCAACCAGGATAATCCTCTGATGTCGGTTGTCAGTGTAAACGGCACTCCTATACTTGCGTTGGATGTTTGGGAACATGCTTACTACCTCAAGTATCAGTCGAAACGTGCCGACTACGTTTCAAATTTCTGGAGTGTTGTAAATTGGAAGAAGGTGGAAGAGCTGATGAAGAAATAAGCGGGATTTTACCTGGCTCGTTGGTTAAACCTTTTATTACCTCAATTTAAAACGAACACGCCATCTTCCTGCATTGAAGTCGTGACTTATAATTTCAAATACACCTATTTCTGATGTGTTGTTGACATGCTGGCCAATACACGCACAGGCATCGTAATCACCCACACGGACAATACGAAGGGTATCACCGGCTTCTTCCGAAAGTCTGGTAAGATCGACCAGCCCGGCCGCCTCTTCCCTTGGCATTAGTTCCGCGAATACAGGCAACTGCATCTGAATAACTTCATTCACCTTGCGCTGTATCTCCCTGATTTGCTCCTCAGTAGGGGCTTGAGGGAGGAAATAATCGCATTTTGATTTCTTTCGTTCGATGTGGGCGTTTACTGAACGACTGCAACCGAACATCCTCACCATAGTCTGGTTAAGGATATGTTCGGTTGTGTGCATGGGTTCATGATAACTTTTCTTTGCTTCGTTGATTTGATTTTCGTTCATTGAATTGATAACTTTCTCAGTAAACATCGAGTGTAACACGGGTCTTACTTTCTGCCGGTTGTTCCGGTAGTCGGGTGCCGTTCACGGTTACATTTTTGAAGTTTATGTTTTTAATGCATTTCATATACACCGGATACTTCGCCTTTTTTACAGTAAACTGCTTGATGTTGATGTCGTGTATAGGCTGCTCATCGTATCCGTCGATAAAGATAGCATAATTATCTGTAGTTTCGGCATTCACATTGCTGATTTGGAAATTACTATATTCCGAACTGTGATTACCACCTCTGTGTCCGAAGTAGTTAGTCTCGAAACGAAGGATAGCACCTTTTGTGTGTTTCACCTGAATATTCGAAACTTCAATATTGCGTATATAACCACCACGGTCTTTGTTCGACTTGAAGTAAATTGCATTCTTAACGGTTCCGATCCGGATGTTGTCCATGTACACATTTTCGACTCCGCCCGACATTTCGCTACCTATGCATAAACCGTTGCATTCGGATTCGAACAGACAATTACGGATTACTATATTCCGGGATGCCCGTCCGATATTCCTTCCATCAGCATCTCTTCCGGCTTTGATAGCTACAGCATCGTCACCTGTACGGAAGATGCAGTTTTCAATCAGCACCTCTGATGTCGATTCGGGATCACAGCCGTCGTTATTCGGATAATGACTGTCGATAGTAACTCCGCGTACAATCACATTATCGCAATACACCGGATGAATGGTCCAGAAGGGTGAGTTTTTTACGGTCACTCCTTCAAACAGCACGCGCGAACATCCTATTGTCTGTATGCAGGAAGGGCGGAGTATCGTTCCTTTACCGAATACACGTTTGTGAAGCGGAACTAATTGCTCGCCCATCTCCCGTAAATGGTCGCGGTCGGGGGCTTCCTTTTCAGCCCATGCTGCAAATTCCTTTCCTCCCTGAGCGTCGATGGTCCCGCTTCCGGTAATTGCTATGTTTTCGGCATGCAGGGCATAAATCATCGGTGAATGTCCGTAGAGTTCGGTACCCTCCCAGCGGGTTTGTACTACCGGCAGAAAATCGTCGGCCACTCCACTGAACTGTAAACAAGCATCTTTCTGAAGGTGCAGGTTTACATTGCTTTTCAGCACCAGGTTGCCATTCAGGACATAGGTTCCTCTGCTTACTACCACTTTTCCTCCACCTGCCAGTGAGCAATCATCAATTGCTTGTTGAAGCCGGGCACGTGTATCGGTTGCCTTTTCCTTAGCACGGTGTTGAATTACTACTTCTCTGTCGGGGAAGGTAGGAGCTACTATCCTGTCGGCGATTTCATCCATTCCCGATTTACTGCTTTCACCCGGACCATCATGGTTATACCTGAACCATTGGAAGGCTGCCGACCCGGCATCTTTCCGGGTATTGAAACTATACAGGGCCACCCGGGCACCTTTCCAGAATCCGAAACGGATATAAAAAGGAGTGCCGATAGGAGTAAAGTTGATGTTATCGGTACTGTAACTATACTGAAAAGACTGTTTCGGCAGATTGATGCTTACACGGAGGTACACCAGCGAAGTCTCCAGTTGCGTCACCTCCGTTTCGGTAGTGTCGTTGGAGAGATACAGCCAGTTTTTACCTTTCACCGTCTTCACCCCCAAAAGTTGGTTTTGTTTTCCCATGCAGGCGAGCCCGCTTCGTTGATCCTCTACAGAAGCTGAGAAATCGACAGCAAGGGTTGCTTCGCTTTCGTAACCCATGATTTTTTGCGTTACCGAATTGCGTGCCAGTCGGAAGTTCGGCGATGTAAGGGCATTCAGCACCAGCGAGCCGGGAGTGTGCGACAACGACCAGGCTTCGTTCACAGGGTTATGGTTGAATTGCCATTGCGGAGCCAGTACTTCTGAATTGAAATCATCATCGGTCTGCGGAGAATAACGTACCTTACTTTCAAGCGGCTTTTTCCAGCTGTAGACCGGTTCGCCGATTCCGTTCCTGTCGATATCCACGCCGATAACCGGCCATCCATCGTGCCAGTACATGGGTTGTAAATGCACTACCCGTCCGATTGTGCCGGCATGTTGAAAGTGATAAAAGAACCACTGGTTATCGGGAGTGTTTACGATAGAACCCTGGTGAGGACCGTTAATGGCTGTAGATCCCTTTTCGAGGACTACTTTTTTCTCATAGGGCCCATAGATGCTTTTGGAACGGAGCACTGTTTGCCAGCCTGTTTCCACACCACCTTCGGGGATAGACAGGTAGTAATATCCGTCTTTCTTGAAAATTTTCGTTCCCTCAGCAACCGGTCCTGTATAAACCGTTACTCCATCGTCGAGCAGGGTAGTGCCATCGGGCGACATTTTATGAATGATGATAGGTCCGGCTCCATGAATACTGCGACCGAGGTAGGCTTTTCCATCGTCGTCCCAGAAGGGACACGGGTCTTCCCACTTGGGAATTTCCCTTACAAGGTGAAGCGTTGACCACGGACCGGCAGGATTTTGTGCAGTGGTCATGAACAATCCTTCGTGCGGGGTGCAAAAGAACACCCAGTATTTATTGTCATGATACCGTATAGCCGGAGCCCAGGATCCGCCTGCGTAGCGTTGATTCTCGTTCCAGCCGGTAAAATCAAAGCGATCGTAGATGCGGGAAACAATACGCCAGTTAACCATGTCGTCCGATTCGAGCACCTGCATGCCCAGAAAATGAAAATCAGACGCCACCATGTAGTACTTATTACCAACCCGTATTACATCCGGATCCGAATAATCTGCATTCAGAATAGGGTTGATGTAGGTACCATTGCCCTGGTCGCCCCAGGTAGGTGGGGCAGCCAGAGCAGATACCATACAAAGTTGAGAAACTAAAACAAAAAACAAATACTTGATTCTCTCCATTATAACAAACTCATCAGATTAGAAACCGGGATTCTGTGCAACATCAGCCTGATTCAAATCGATTGCAGCCTGAGGAATCGGGCGAAGAATTTTATACTTGCCATCAGGGCCTTTCATTGCTGCATCACTGATGCCATCTTCGTTGTAATTGGTAGCATATTCAACCAGTTTATGAGTACGTTTCAGGTCGGTCCACCGTACATATTCACCGGCAAGTTCGCGTGCGCGTTCGTCGAGAATAAAATCAATGTTCATCTGACCGGCAGTAACAGTCATGGCAGTTTCAAAGCCTGCTTTTACTGTTCCCGGGCGTTTGCGCAAGTCGTTGATCATCGTTGCAGCTTCCTGTGTTTTATTCTGTTTGAGATAAGCTTCCGCTGCAATGAGGTAAGCTTCTCCCAGGCGGGCAACTACTACGTCGTGCATACTACAGGTAGAGTTACGATTGGCAATGGATGCTTCCGTGTAATCGTCGAACTTCCTGATACAGGCATTTCCGTAATCCTGTGAGCGACGGTCCTTGTAACTTGCAGGGGCGCCGTTTGATGGAGCAATTCCTCCCTGAGCGATTGTTTTGCTTACCAGGGTGTTGGTTTTTAATCCATTAGGGTCGTCGGCTTTCCAGGCAGCTATGTCGTCGTCGGTAGCCCATGCCGGAGCATAATAGAACTTAATGGGAGAGCTGGTTCTGTCGGAATAGAAATCGAAATAGGATTGATGAAACTCGAGCATAAAAGTTTGTTCAAGTCGTCCATCTCCCTTCGCGAACATTTGTTGCAGTCGGAGAGAAGGAGCAAAGTTTCCGTCCATTGCCTTATTTCTCGGATATTCCGAACCTCCAAGATAAGCTCCGAACTGAGCTTGCTGATAGGAACCGTCGTTTACAGGGTTCTCTACCGATGCAGAGCTGAACTGAACGCTGAAGAAGATCTCGGGATTTTCTTCGTTGGCAATATCAAACGCCGACTCAATAGAAAGCGAAGGAATTTCATTACCAATAGCCTGTAAGGCATATCTCGAAGCATTTTCGAAATCGGTAGCCACGGCGATATTTTCTTCCTGAGCTTCATATCCGGTACCATCCAGCCATCCGCGGGTAAGGTAAACCTTAGCCAGGTAGAAAGTGGCAGCACGTTTGTTGGCACGGGCTACTCCCGATTTGGCACGATCCGACAGGTTAGAGTCGGAAGAAATCAGGTAGGTAAATTCGTCAATCAGAAAGGCGTAAATGTCGGCCAGACTGGTACGCGAATGGTTCATTTCAGCATAATCGAACATAGTAGTGTTCAGGGCTACCGGTCCGTATTGCTGAAACAGCTGGAAGTAGTACCAGGCACGAATAAACCGTGCTTCGTCGATGTACTGAAGGCGAACACCGGTATTTTCGGTGGTTTCGCCGTAGGCAATCACGCTGTTAGCCAACTGTATTCCCTTGTAGCATTCGATGTAGAAATCCCTGATAATGCCTTCGTCGGCAGTGAAGGTATACTGTCCCATTACCACACCCTGTGATTTACCATCGGCGTAGAGGTCGGTGCCGGCAACAAAAAGCTGTGGTTGTCGGTTGTACAATTCACGCAGTGAAGAATACATACTGTTGGTCAAACTCTCGTATCCAACCGGAGTCTTGTAAAAATCCTCCGAAGGCACATTCGACCTGTTGTCCTGATCCAGGAAGTCCGAACATCCTGTTAATGATGCAATGATTAGTATTGCAATAAAATATATCTTTTTCATCTTGCTTACGTTTTAAAATTTTAAATTAACACCTACCTGATAGGTTCTTGAACTTACACCACCGGTACCATCGCCTACCTGAGCATCAGCCCATTCGGGATCGAAACCAACATAATCGGTAAAGGTGAACGGATTCAGGAAATTCACATATACACGTAATTGAGATACGTTCATTTTAGCGAGTAACTGCTTTGGTAAGGAATAACCCAGCGTTATGTTCTTAATCTTAACATAGGAGTTATCCACGAAATTCTGAGCGCGGTCTTCGTTAGCACCACTTTGCCAGAAAGCACCACCCCCTTTACCATTTGTTCCATTGGTCGGGAAAGGATAGGTACCGTAATGAGTAGCTGAACGGGTTGTCATAGTTCCGTCAGCACCCAACGCAGGAACTCCCTCGGGAAGGTAAAAGTCAAGGTTTAAGCGTTGCATACCCCGTTGACCATAATCTGCAAATTCGGCCATAAATGGTGAATATACCTTACCGCCCTGAATAGTGTACACATTCACACTCATGTCCCAGTTTTTATAGGTAAGGTTAGAGGTAAAGCTTCCGGCCCATACAGGTGCTGCATGTCCCAAAATCATTTTATCGTCGGCATTGATAGTACCATTACCATCACGGTCTTCAATCAACATTTCACCTTCGTAGAACTTAGTTTTCTTAGTGGCATCGGCAGCATAAGCCTGTGCCTGTTCGCGGGTTACGATACCCAGATACTTATATCCGTACACAACATCAATCGGATTGCCGATAAACCATTTATTACCCACGAGGTCTTCTTTGGCATCGTTGAGTTCTAAGATGGTATTCTTGTTATGACTGAAGGTAAAACTGGTTTCCCAGCGAAGGTCGCGGGTCTGAACGTTAAGGGTATTCAATTGAATTTCGATCCCCTTGTTATTAACCATTCCCACATTGCTTACAATAGATCCGGTGTTGGAACCCAGTTCGAAAGGAGTTTCCATTTCCATCAACAGGTCTTGCGATGTTTTGTTGTACAGGTCGATCGATCCGTTAATGCGGTTATTGAAGAAGCCGAAGTCGACACCAAGGTTTAACTCTCTGGTTTTTTCCCAGGTAAGATCCGAGTTGGTCATCGTGTAACCATATCCATTGGCAACCTGGTTGCCGAAGTTGTAATAATACTTCACATTGGCGAGTGCCTGGGTGTCGTACGGACCTACACCGGCATTATTTCCGGTAACCCCGAAACTGGTACGAATCTTCAGGTTGCTTAACCAGTCGGATGCCATGAATTCTTCGTCGGATAAGCGCCATGCTAGTGCTGCTGAAGGGAACATACCCCAACGGTTTTCTTTGCGGAATTTGGAGCTTCCATCCCAACGTGACGAAACTGTCAGCATGTATTTGCCTTTGTAAGCATAGTTGATACGACCTACATACGAGAGCATGGATGATTTAAGGAAGTAACTGTTCTGGCTCTGAACTGTTCCTGAACCAAGGTTGTACCAGTCGACATCAAAAGGCATATCAGTAACACTGATATCGCTTCCTTCTATGGTTTGTTCGTAAGCACTAACAAGGGCCAGTACGTTCAGACTATGATCTCCGATAGTTTTGAGGTAGTTAGCCTGTGTATCCCAGGTGTACGAAAAGTATTCATCACTGTTCTTTTCTGCGAGGTTAGCTTTGCCCGAACGCAACTGAGTCTGACTTCCGTAGAACTGACCGCGGGTACGACTGGAGTACATGGGTGAGAAGGTAGTTTTTAAAATAAGGTCCTTTACAGGGCTATATTGAAAATAGGCATTTGCAATAGCATCGTAGCCGCGGGTATTGTCTTTTGAATTGTCGCGGTCGACCACCGGATTAATGGTTGAAGTCGGGCCACCACCGTTTGGATACACTACCACATCCTTACCGGGTTGGTAAATGGGCAGACCGGCATTTTCACCTTCCCAATAGTAAGCAGGCATGTTAGGAGTCATACGGAAACCGTTCAGTACTGAATTCTGACTTCCGTTTTGTTTGAAGGAAGTCGACAGGTTGGTTGAAAATCCAACCATTACCTTTTCCGACACTTTATGATCCACTGTTCCTTTCATGTTCCAGCGATCATACGAGTCGTATAATATACCGTCTTCCTGCTGATACCCAAAGCCAAGGCGATAGGTCATATCTTTTGAGTTGCCGGTAATATTAATGAAATGATTTTGCTGAGATCCGTCGCGGGTAACGATATCTGTCCAGTCGGTGTAGTTATTAGTAAGGTACATATTCTTAACAACCTGGCTGTCGCCACCCCAGAAGTTACGGAAGTTAGCTTCCGACATCGTCCAGGTGGTAAGTCCGGATGGCACATCCATCGAAGAAACCAGGTAGCGGTTAAAACGGAAGTTCATAAACTGATCACCCGACATGAAGTCGGGCATATTAGCAGTTGTCTTTACACCATAATATCCGTCATAACTAACTGTGGTGCGTGTTGAGTTCAAATCACCTTTTTTGGTGGTGATAATAACTACCCCGTTGGTAGCTCTCGAACCATAGATAGCAGTAGAGGAAGCATCTTTCAGGATGTCAACTTTTTCAATGTCCATCGGGTTGAGGAAGTTCATATTGTCGGTTACCACTCCGTCGATTACATACAGTGGCTGACTGTTCTGATTCAGGGTGCTTTTACCACGAATCTGGATGTTGAATCCGTCGCCGGCACGACTGGACGACTGGCTTATGTTTACCCCGGCAACCTGGCCTTGTAAACTTTCCATTACCGATGTAACCCCTTTCGCTGATATAGCTTCGGAGTTTACACTACCAACCGATCCTGTTAAGTCGGATTTCTTTACAACTCCATATCCTACAACTACAATCTCATCCAGTAATTTATTGTCGGATTCGATCACAATAGTAAGTCGCTGTTGATTCCCCACAGCTACTTCTTTCGTTTTGTAACCAACATATGATACTACCAATACAGCATCGGAAGGTACGTTTAAGGAAAATTCACCGCTAATGGAAGTAACGGTTCCTGTTGCAGAGCCTTTCACCAACACCGAAACCCCGGTAAGCGCTTCTCCGGCTTCATCGGTAATAATTCCCGATACGGTTCTGGTTTGTTGTGCATTTTGATTCTGCTCAAAAAGTGCATCTGCGTTATTGTCGGCCCTGAGGTTTCCGGGCAACACTAATAACCCAAATGCGAAGAGATTAACCAGCAAAATTCTGCCAGGCAGAAATTTCGCTTTGCGTCTTTTTTCTGAATTCTTCATGATACATTAATTTAAGGGTGTTTATACGGCTACAAATTAATGCAAAATATCCTTAACATTCGATGGAGAAACCGACAATTTTGGTGTAGAAACAGACTTTTTTCACTTTTACAGCGCTAAGCACTACTCCGATTTTGATAAGAAATCTTTTTCAGTTAATTTCGCTTCCCAACTACTAGTCATATTACGTATACATGAATCACAACCTTCGTTGGGTAAGCTTTTTGCTCTTTATTGTCTTCCTTCTTATTCCTGTTCACCTGGCGGGGAAAGAGGGCCGAAACTATTCTGTTAAGTATTTTAGCTTGCAGGATGGTGTAGAAGACGGACTGGTGAATGATATTATTCAGGATCGGAAAGGCTTGTTGTGGTTTGCCAGCTGGAACGGTTTGTACCGGTTCGACGGCTATACCTTTAAGAATTTCAAGTCGGGTAGCTCGAGGGATACCGAACTTTCGAACAACCGACTCCTCACCATCAGCGAAGATAAGTTTGGTTATTTGTGGGTGCTTAGTTACGACTCTACGGCTTATCGTTTTAATCCTTCCGATGAAACATTCCGACAGGTATGCAAACCGGTACAGGGTTTTAAGTCGATCGAAGTGCTCAATAACGGAAGTGTATGGTTATTCAGGGAGGATGGGTCGGCCCTTAGAACTGCTTCCCGGCCGGACGGAACGCTTTCGTCCTATCAGCATTTCTTTCGTCAGGATAAACCGGGTAACCCACCCCGGATTAACCGGGTGTTTCAGGATTCTGAAAATCAGGAATGGATACTGACCGATAATGGTTTGTATCGCTTTGCTGATTCCGTCCTATCGGTTATTATCCCCGCTACACTTCACCATTCCGGTGCTGCATTTTATTCAGTAAACGAAAAGGATGGGGTATTGTATTTCGGTTCCGATAAGGGAAGGTTGATGCTGTATTCGCTGGTTGCGAAGAAAGCTTACCATCAGCAATTACCGGTTACAGCTCCGGTTATCAGTATACTCAACTCCTCATCTCAGCTATTTTTTATTACCGACAGTCAGGGCTTCTGTGTAGAGCAGGATGGCGGCGATATCCGTCTTTTCAATGATAAGAACTTGCTTGCCCGTAAGGTAGAAGACGCCTACACTGCATCGGATGAGTTTCTTTGGTTGGTGCATCCGGGTTCAGGGGTTTCAATGGTCGATTTAAAGACAATGAAATTCTCGTTCTATCAGGGAAAAGACGAGTTGGGCAGGGCCTTGACAACCGAAACCGGATTCTTTACCGTGGCGGGGAAACCGGGGAATGTATGGGTTCATCCTAAAGGGGGCGGACTATCGTATGTTGATTTTAAAACCCGGCAGTTGGTTCCGTTTAATACTACCAGCCAGCCAGTCAAATGGAAATCAAACGATCGGTGTTTTGCTGCCTTTGTCGATAAGCAGGGCAATTTGTGGATGAGTACCCTGCTGAATCGCCTTATCCGTGTCAATTTTACGCCCGAGAAGTTTCATTTTTACACCCCTTATCCTGCCGATGCAGAAATGCCGGAAAATGAAATACGGGCTGTGTTTGTTGATAAACAAAACAGGATATGGACGGGTAGCAGGGATAATTCCCTCACCGTGTATGATGAAGCATTTAATCTGCTTCACCGTTTTGAGATCCCCAGGGTGTATGCCGTAACACAGGACGTGGAAGGTAACTTCTGGATTTCTACTAAAGGCAGTGGATTACTAAAGGCAACGGAAACAGCTCCCGGGGTGTTTAGCTTTCAACACTTCACGCATAATCCTGCCGACCCCTACTCGCTATCCAACGATAATGTGTATTATACCTTTCAGGACGACCGGCAGCGGATTTGGGTGGCTACCTATGGAGGAGGTATTAATATGCTTGAACAGAAACCGGGCGAACGGGTGCGCTTTCATCATCATAAAAACAGCCTGAAGCACTATCCGATGGATCGGTTCTACAAAGTAAGGCATATCAATCAGGATTCGGATGGCAAACTATGGCTGTCGACAACCCTTGGAATTGTATTCTTTGATGGCGATTTTAACCGACCTGAAAGCATTGTCTTTCACCCGATATTCAGGGAGCAAGGCAAGGAAAATACCCTCAGTAATAATGATGTGCAGATGATTAAGTTTGTTGAGGACAGAAAAGTGTTTGCCATAACCTACGGGGGCGGTATCAACGAATTGATTCGTACCGGAGCCTATAGCTATACATGCAAATCGGTTACTCAGGCCAACGGACTCATTTCGGATATTATCTATTCCGTACAACAGGATGCTGACGGTCATTTGTGGCTGATGACAGGTGGTGGACTGGTGAAGTATACCAATGCCAGTGAACTGGTTCAATATCCGATTGAACGTATTATATTAAATATGCACTTCAGCGAGGGAGTGGGGACTACCGACGGGAAACGGATCTTTTTCGGTACTAACCGTGGATTATTCTATTTCGATCCCGGGAATATTCAAAAGAGCGACTTTGTACCACCACTCTATGTGTCGTCCGTTTGGGTAAATAATATGGAGCTAAGTCCGTTTAAAACAACCGACATGTTGAAAGTTATCCCTGATGATATCAACGAACTGGTGTTACCTCCTGATAATCACTCCCTGCGCATCCAGTTTTCGGCACTGGATATGTCAGGTACCGAATATATTCAGTACCGCTATCAACTGGAGGGTTTTGATAAAGAATTCAGGTATACCAATACCAACAGGGAGGCTAATTATACAAATCTTCCTCCGGGCGATTATTCTTTCAGACTGGTTTCGACCAATAACGAGGGTGTATGGGTCGACAACGAACGAATCCTCAGGATTACGGTTCGTCCTACCTTTGCTGAAACTGCTTTTGCGCGTTTCTTGTTGTTGTTCGGGATCCTGGCTGTGGTATTGTTAATTATCTATATCTATACGGTATTTTACAGGATAAAGAATAAAGCCCGCACCGAAGAAATAATTGCCGATATGAAGGTAGGCTTCTTTACCGATGTGTCGCACGAACTTCGTACTCCGCTTACCCTGATTAGTGGTCCGGTGGAATACATTCTGAATAATAAAACCATCTCAGCTGATGTAGAGGATACCTTGCTGGTAGTTAAGAAGAACTGCGACAGGATGCAAAACCTTGTAAGTCAGATTCTCGATTTCAGCAAGATACAGGATCATAAGATGCACCTGAGGTTGCAATACAAAGACTGTATCCATTTTGTTCAGCATGTAATGAGTTTCTTTAACCCGCTGGCCGACGAACGTTCCATCCGGTTAACCTTTCAGTCGGATGTGCCCTATGCGTATCTTTGGTTCGATGTTGATTTGCTTGAAAAGGCGATCTTCAACCTGCTCTCCAATGCCTTTAAATATACCCCCAATGGAAAGGATATAGCTGTTACGGTGGGAACCGATGATAAAGAAGTGCAGATAGCCATTTCCGACGATGGGGTGGGTATTCCGAAAGACAAGCAGGAACAGATTTTTAATCGTTTTGAGAATTATATTCCCAAAAGCAATCACCCCTCTCTTAGCTCCGGTATTGGCTTAACGCTGGCTAAGGAATTAGTTGAACTACACAAGGGCGTGATCTCCGTTTCGAGCGAACCGGAAAATGGGAGCACCTTCTTTATCCGTTTGTTGAAAGGGAAAGAGCATTTTACCGAACAAGCCGAATTTATTCTATCGGATGTTTCTGAGGCTACACCGGAGTCGTTGCAGACGCCCGCCGACCCGGCCCCTTCCATCGATACCCGCGATAAATTGCTGATGCTGATTGTGGAAGATAATCATGAGTTGAAAAAGTTCGTGAAGGAGATCTTTACGCACGACTTCCGTATCCTTGAGGCATCGGATGGGAAAGAGGGGCTTGAAAAGGCCATTTCTTTTTTACCCGACATTATTCTTACAGATGTAATGATGCCCGGGATGGATGGGATTACGATGCTCGAAGAACTTCGTAATGATGAACGCACCTCGCATATCCTCTCTATTGTGCTGTCGGCTAAGACGGATATGGAGACTGTAGTGAAAGGAATCGGTTCGGGTGCTGATGATTATATTGCCAAGCCTTTTAGTGTCAGTTATCTGCAGGCCAAGGTAAAAGGTCTGCTCGATAAACGTACCATTCTTCAACACCATTTCTGGGCTGAAAAGAAATCAGAAACGCCCGACGAAACTTCGCTCCCTGATAATGAACAGGAGCTTTCTCCTAAGGATGCTGAATTCCTGTCGAAACTGACGGAAGTAATGACGCAACAACTTTCTAACCCGGAGTTAAACGTCGAACTATTGGTGCATCATTTTAATTTGAGTCGCTCCAACTTCTTCCACAAGCTAAAAACCCTTACCGGTATTTCGCCGGTGGTATATATTAAGGAAGTACGTATGCGCAAAGCTGCCGCACTGATTCTTGAGAATAAGTATACCATGGCCGAAATTGCCTATAAGGTAGGCTTCAGCGATCCTCATTACTTCAGTAAAAGCTTTAAGGCGTACTGGGGTGTCAATGCAAGTGAATATGCTAAGCGAAATTAGAATTACTTAACTGCTTTCCCGTTGATAGTTACCTTGTTGAGTACTACATTCTCAGCTCCGCTGATTATGTTACCCGCAGCTACGTTGTCGAACTGACTGTTGTAAACCTGTATATTCTGAATGTTGGTGCCGTTTTCGTAACCGGTTATCATCACTCCGTGTTTGCTTTTACGACTGGTAACATTGTCGAGGTACACATTGCGGACTACTGGTGGAAAACTTCTGTCGCACTGTTCTCTGCTTTCGTATAGTAAGTTGATTTTTAATACTGCCTCGCGACATTCACCTACGGTTATGTTTCTTACAAATACATTTTCGATCAGTCCGCCGCGGCAATTATTCGTTTTGATACGTATTACCCGATCCAGGTTCGGACTATCCATGGTGCAGTTTTCAACAAACAGGTTTCTGTAACCTCCCGATATCTCACTTCCTATTACCACACCTCCGTGACCGTCCTTCATTTCGCAGTTACGTACGATAATATTTTCTGATGGTACGTTCCATTTGCGCCCGTCGGCATTCCGTCCGCTTTTAATTGCTATACAATCATCTCCTGTATCAAAAAGGCAATTCTCTATCAATACATTTTTGGAGGATTCGGGATCACAGCCGTCGCTGTTCGGACCGTGACTGAAGATTTGTACGCCACGCACAATCAGACTTTCGCAAAACAGGGGATGGATTACCCAAAAAGGTGAGTTCTTCAGGGTTACATCTTCAATTAAGATGGTATTACAACGGTACAGGTTGATAAGCTGTGGCCGGAGCCCGTCCTCGAGGGTCATCTGTCGCTGGTCGATAGGTGTAAACGTTTCTGCAAAGTTCAGCAATTTTTCACGACCGCCGTTGCGCTGGGCTGTCATGCCTTCTTTCCAGCCGAAGAGCGGACTTCCACACATGCTCCACCAGCTTTCATTCGTTGCTTGTCCGTCGATAATACCTTTGCCGGTAATGGCAATATTCGTTTCGCCATAGGCATAAATCAGCGGGCGTAAGTTATAGCAATCCACTCCTTCCCAGCGGGTGAGCACCGCAGGAGTATACAGGTACTTGTCGGTTGCAAATTTTAATACCGCACCTTCATCGAGGTGAAGTCGCACATTACTCTTAAGGGTAATAGGACCGGTAAAAAACTCTCCTTTTGGAATGAGCACCGTACCGCCTCCGTTCTGATTGCATGCAAGTATTGCCAGGTTGATAGCTTCGTGACAGAGGTTCCCGCTTCCCTCGAGGGCTCCAAAATCGGTAATCGGGTACAACTTGTCGGGGAAAGAGGTTTTTTTAATTTGTTTTTCAATTTCCTTGCTCCCGTTCCACATGGCGGGTGTGATCTGAGCACTTGCGGTGCTGACAAAAAGCATCAGAATGAGTGCATAACTTAAAAATTGCTTCATCATACGTAGTAGATTTGTTTTTCCTGGTTAGTTGTCTGCAAAGGCAGCGATGATTATTTCTGAAAATCCGGATGCAAATATAAACAAAAAAGTTTCACGGGATAGAAGGGAAGTGTGATTGCCGGTTGAAATAACTATATTTGCATGACTGAATTTTCTAACAAAACCAATATCCATGAGAATTTTACATACTTCCGACTGGCACCTGGGACGCATGCTATACGGTCAGCGACGAACCGACGAGTTTGAAGCTTTCCTGCACTGGCTGACCGGTTTTATAAAGGAGCAATCCATTGATGTGTTGTTGGTTGCCGGCGATGTGTTTGATACAACAACTCCCGGAAACAGAGTTCAGGAGATGTATTCCCAGTTCCTTTCACGGGTGAAAACCACGAATTGCCGGCATGTTGTGGTGATTGCCGGCAACCATGATTCTCCAACACTTCTGAACGCACCCGCCAACTTATTGAAATCCCTGAATATCCATGTGGT
>JAQUYE010000153.1 GCA_028691965.1 Paludibacter sp.
CAACGAACGAAATTTTGTTATCAGCTATTATTCGAAGGACGATGAGTTGCGCCGCACTACCTTGTTTCATCCAATGATAGTTGAATACAACCGCAAACGGGTTCTACCGGCAACCATAAAAGTTACTGCTCAGGAAGTTCCCTTAACCGCTGAGCTTATTCAACAGCACTTTGAACATATAAGCAGGGTTACTGCACAATTACGTGAAGACGACTCCAATCCTGATTTATATTTCTATCGGGCACTTGAATTTGCTCTTGTTCAGGATTTTCCGAATGCTATCGAAGATTTAAATAAAGCAATTCAGTTACGAGGCGATTTTACCCTGGCCTATTTCATGCGTGCTAATATCCGCTATAAGTATACAGATTATCAGAAGAATAATAACAGAGAGGCCAACTCTCCGGCTATCTCACCAGAACTACGTGATCTTACTGAATCAGAACTTACCTATAAACTGGATTTTGAGATGATTATGAGGGATTTCGATAAGGTTGCAGAATTACAGCCGGATTTTTCTTTCACCTATTATAACAAGGCCAACATCCTTAGCGCTCAAAAAGACTTCAAATCAGCCATTCAGCTCTATACACGGGCAATTGAAAAGGATAAGGATTTTGCTGAAGCTTATTTCAATCGCGGACTCACCTATTTATTTATTGGTGAAGATAGTAAGGGTCTTGCCGATTTAAGTAAAGCCGGTGAGTTGGGAATTTATGGTGCATATAATCTGTTGCAGCGTTTTAAATAAGACTTAATGCCTCTCCCACAATAAAATTACTCCCTGTAATCAGGATTAAATCGTCCACTGAAGCTTCTGCCTGAACAGTTGTAAGTGCTTCAGCAACAGTATTAAAAGACTCACCCTTCAACCCGTATGCAGAGGCAAGTCCCTGTAGTTCGTTCGCAGGCAGGGCTCTCTTTACCTGTGCATTGGTGAAGTAATACCTTGCCCGGGTAGGTAAAAGGGCTAATACACCGGCAATATCTTTATCATTCACCATCCCGATAAGGATGCGAATCGGTCGGTCGGCATACAACTCCAATTGTTGTACTATAGCGGTAAATCCCTGTACGTTATGTCCTGTATCTGCAATAAGCAACGGAGCTTCCTTTAATTCTTCCCAACGACCTCTCAAACCGGTAATTCTACTTACTTCTGATAAGCCTTCTGCAACCGCATTTTCACTCAATTTGTATCCTTGTAACCTCAATTGATCAATTGAAGCTAATACTGTTGAGAGGTTTTTTAACTGGTAAATACCGGTTAGTCCGGAGTGAAGTACTTTATTATCGTAGATAAACGACAACTTGCCTTTTTCAATAGCTTTCAAGTGTACGGGGTAACTTTCGGAAGCAATGATAAGCTTACTGGATAGTTCACGGGCCCTGGAGTGAAACACCTCACCGGTTTCGTTTACCACTTCTCCAACTACTACCGGAACGCCCTGTTTTATGATACCTGCTTTCTCAACTGCTATTTTTTGAAGCGTATCGCCCAGAAATTCAGTATGATCAAGCCCAATATTCGTTATTACACTTAATTCAGGAAGAATAATGTTCGTACTGTCGAGTCGACCTCCCAGTCCGGTTTCAATAATAGCCATCTCAATCTCCTGTTGAGCGAAATAGGTGAAAGCCATGGCCATTGTCAGTTCAAAGAAAGAAGGTTGAACATCTTCAATCAATTGTTTATGAGTACTGACGAACTCAACAACATAAAACTGTTCAATCATGCTTCCGTTGATTCGAATCCGTTCGCCGAACTCTACCAGATGAGGGGAAGTATACAATCCGGTACGAAAGCCGGCCTTTTGAAAAACTGCGGCCAGGAAATGAGACACCGACCCTTTACCATTTGTGCCCGCAATATGAATACTCCTGAACTTCTTTTCAGGATTACCCAGTGCATTCAAAAGCCGAATGGTGTTGTCAAGTCCCGGTTTATAAGCATCACCACCGCTTATATGAAAAACGGGAAGTCGTTCGTACAAATAATCCAATGCTTGTTGATAGGTCATGTATAAATCCGTTGTCCGAAAATTTTACTTCCAATCCTTACCAGGGTACTTCCTTCTTCGACAGCTATCGCATAATCGTCGGACATCCCCATGGAGAGATCATTAAATTCAGGTAATTGTGCAGTGAAGCTTTGTTTTATTTCATCAAACAACTGTTTTAATTCTCTAAACTCACTCCTTACCTGCTCCTTGTCATCCGTGTAAGTAGCCATACCCATTAACCCTTTAATGGTTACGTGCTCCATACCTGTAAGTTGACCACTCAGCAGGAAATCCCGTAGTTCCTGCGCATCGAATCCGAATTTGGTATCTTCTTTAGCTATATGGATCTGAAGAAGGCAGGCAACTCTTTTACCGGCTTTACCGGCTTGTTTATTAATTTCCTCCAGTAGCCGAATGGAATCCACTCCATGTATCAAACTAACAAAAGGAATCAGTTGTTTCACCTTATTTGTCTGTAAATGACCGATAAAGTGCCATTCGATGTCGGCAGGAAGGTGTTCGAACTTTGAGCTCAACTCCTGTACCCTGCTTTCACCAAACACGCGCTCACCTGTAGTATATGCTTCCATGATCGCCGCTTCGTCGTGAAATTTAGAGACACATACCAGGGTGCAGTGAGCAGGCAATTCTTTACGTATCAGTTTCAGATTATCAGTTATCATGATTCTTTCTGAGTAGACTTAAATTCTGAATCAAAACGAAAAACATCCATAATAGTGGTTTCTGTTATTACAGCCACTTCCCAGTCGGCCATCGTACCTTTCATTCCTTCTGTTAATCCATCGAGTGCACCCCTGAAATCGGAGGCTTGTACCATCATTACCACAGGAGTACGCTTTTCAATACCCTTTTCTTCATCAAAGGTTACAAAGTTAACCTTGCACCGGTACCATTTATCTCCGTTATCATTAAAAAACAACTCACTTATCTTCACCCTCTTCACAGTTGCAATCTGAAAATCTCCGCTAATAAAGGGTTTCATCTCCTGTACCATTCTTTCTTCAGCTTCTGTAAACGACAGTGCGTCGACCAGGTACGATTCACCAACTTTAATAATCTTTCCATCATCAACTGTCTTTTCCAGTTTTACTTTACACTCAAACCAATTATGCATTCTATTTTTGTTTAAAAATTACCAACTCCCCATACCAATCCCATTCGTACATAAGGTAAATTACCCATAAAATCAGGATTTACTTTTTTTGTTCGTATATCATACCCTATATCAATTTTCAGACTCACGTAGCTACTTGCTTCCATTTCAGGCATAGCGCCGTAATAAGGATCAAGCGAGAACTCCTTGATTTTAAACTCAGTATGCAAGCCTGGTCCGACAACAAAGGAATTAAACACCTCGTATTCAGGCTCATCACCCGGATAAAGTTTACTTTCGAGTGTATACCCACCGATATTCACATAGGGCGCAATCTGAATATTACGCGATCGTACAAAATAATACCCTGCATAAATTCCCCCTCCGATGAGCGAAAACTTATCCCCTTTACTGAAATTCTGCACCACCACTCCGCTTTCATTGCTAAAGCTAACAGGAGTTTTCAGTTCCAGCAAACCTCCGTCTAAATGAAAGCCACAGTACATTTTTCCGATATTTAAATCCATTGTGTAATTAAATAATACACCTGGTTTAACTACTTCAGACAGATTTCCCTGCGGCATCATAAATGTAGGACCAACACTAATGGCAAAGGCGACTTTCGTAGGAGGTTTTGGAAAATAACCTTTCACAAAACCGGTATAAACTGAATTCGGATAATTCTTTAAAAAGGTCTTATAGTGTGTTTTATACAATCCGTCGTCCACCTTATTCTTAAGCAGGTACAAGTAAAGCCGTATAA
>JAQUYE010000003.1 GCA_028691965.1 Paludibacter sp.
CCGTAAATCCACTTTCCGATTTCAGTACGTGATGAGGTAACCGGCTCGGTAGCCATAAACACGGCACCGAAGGCAAAACCTCCCAGGGTCAGATGATTGTACCATGGTAGATTAGCCACAGCATTAACGGGACCAATCGAGTTGTACAGCAGTGCCATCAGTGCGCCTCCTCCGAAAACTGAGAAGATTACCTTCCAGCTGGCTACTCCGGTAAGCAGTAACACTACTGCACCTATCAGGATGGCAAGGGTGGAAGTTTCGCCAATCGAACCGGGAATTAAGCCCAGAAAAGTATCGAGCCAGCTAACCGGGTTTCCTAAAATATCGTTCATGGATGCGCTTGCACCCGGAGCAGTGGCTACCTCACCCAGGATAGTAGCTCCCGAGAAAGAATCAACCGGGGCACCTTCGCCTAAGCCAAAGCTTGTACCTGTACGCACCCACACCTTGTCGCCCGACATGAAAGTCGGATATGCAAAGAACAGGAAAGCACGCGCAACCAATGCTACGTTAAATATATTCATACCGGTACCGCCAAATACTTCCTTGGCAAATACCACAGCAAAGGCAGTAGCCACAGCAATCATCCACAGCGGAGTGTCGACAGGCACAATCAGGGGTATCAACATACCTGAAACAAGGAAACCTTCCTGTATTTCATGTCCGCGTATCTGTGCTATAACAAACTCGATTCCCAATCCCACCACATAGGATACAACTACAATCGGAAGTACTGCTAATGCTCCGAAGAAGAAGGTTTCCCAGAAACTAACTTCCTGTCCGAGGGCCAGAAAATGCTGGTAACCTACATTATACATCCCGAAGAGAAGGGCCGGAACCAGGGCAAGTACCACAACAATCATGGTACGTTTCGAATCGATGGAGTCGTGAATGTGCGTTCCCCGCTTGGAGGTCACATTGGGCGTAAAGAGAAAAGTCTCAAAGCCATCGAAAACTGAATGCAGTTTTTCAAACTTACCGCCTTTCGAGAAATGCGGCTTCAGCTGATCTACATATTTTCTTAATTTATTACTCATATTATTCCAGTTCTTTTTTCATTAAATCGAGCGATTCCCGTACGATTTGTTGTAAGGGCAATTTGGATGTACAAACGAATTCGCAAAGAGCTACATCTTCGGGTGCTATTTCGTAAGCTCCCAATGCTTCCATTTTATCGATATCTTTTGTAATCATAGCCTTGAACAAGTATTCAGGGTATATATCCATAGGAAGTACTTTATCGTATTCGCCCGACATGATCATGGCGCGACGACCTCCCATCAGGCGGGCATCCCATTGGTAGCGGATGTGTCCGAACAGTTTACGCATAAATTTAGTCTCGAGGAGCGGCGACAGGAACGTGCGGCTCATACTGAACTTGCGGATACGTGGCATTCCCCATCCCAATAATTCGTGGGTTTCGTTACCTTCTTCGATAATGGTGATTTGAGTGGCATAGGGATCGATATATCCGTTACCGGCTATTTTATCTCCTGAAAGCACATTGCCGCTGATTATACGATGAGTGGCATTGCCTTTCATCTTATCTTTCAACAGACTTTCCAGTTTACAACCGGGCAGCAGTTTGAAATACTGCGGAGCTTTCACACTCGGACCGGTAAGGGCTACGGTACGGGTGAGGTCGACAATTCCTTTGTTGAACAAGCGACCGATACATACAACATCCTGCGCATTAACAGTATAAACAGTTTCACCTTTGTTAACCGGACTGATATGATTGATTTGAATTCCCACATTACCTACCGGATGAGGACCGGCATACTCAGTAATAGTTGCATTCTTTACCGCACTAAAAGGTGTTTTCTTACCGGCTCTGATACCCAGTTGTACAGGTGCTATCTTAGCCAATACATCAATTCCTGTCTGGAAATCGGTCATCTGATTCCCGATTACGAAATCATTGTTGGGAGCCAGTGGAGCAGTATCAAAAGCCGATACAAAGATTGCCTTTGGTGTAACCGATGGATTTGCAATCACATCGTAGGGACGTTGCTTAACATACGCCCAAAGTCCGGCATGCTGAAGCTGAAGGATGAGTTGCTCACTGCCTGCACCCGCTAAAGAGGGTTTCTCGATGGCAGCATATTCCATCTTACCATCATTCTCAATGAGAATGTTCAAAATTTTGCGACGTTCGCCACGGTTTATCGCTTTGATAGTTCCACTGACCGGAGAAACGAAACGGGTATCGGGGAATTGTTTATCAAAGAAAACCGGAGAACCTGCTTTCACCACATCACCTTCCTGCACCAGTAATTTGGGAGTAATTCCGTGGTAATAATCCGGTATCATAGCAAATTCAGTGGGGTGTACGAATGTACCTACACTTTCCACTGCTTTACCATTAATAGGGATATCCAAACCACGCTTTGTCGTTATCAGGTTTGCCATACTATTGTAATAAGTGTTTGATTTTTAAATCCTTATAGGGCAATACACAATTACCCTCCTAAAAACGCCACAAAAATACAACAATTTCAGATTATTATCACTATAAATAACGAATTTTTTCCGCATATCAACTGTGGAATTTTGTGTACATTTGCATTCTTATACCACTTAGTAGTTTATGAAACGAAACGGAACTATCATTTTGTTACTTATTATACTGTCGGCCGTAATCAGGGCTGAGAGCTACCGTACCCGCATCTTCGCACCAAACATTAAAACACTGATTGCCAACATAGAAGGCGAGAAATACTCCCTCCCTCACCTGGCTCTTAATGGCCGGCAGGTGCTAACAGTTCGTTTCGATGAGATGTCGCACGAATCAAAGGCATTCAGCTACCGGGTGATTCACTGCAACGCCGACTGGACTCCATCCGACTTATCGTCGACCGAATACATAGAGGGGTATACACACGCCGACATAACCAGCTACGAACGGTCGATGAATACTGCCTACCTCTATACGCACTATCAGTTCCAACTTCCGACGAGCGATATGCAATTCAGATTATCGGGCAATTATGTGGTATTGATTTACCCCGATAACCGCCGGGATGAACCGGTAGCTCAGCTGTGCTTCTCGGTATACGATCCGAAAGTGGGCATCGAGGCGACGGTAAGGCCTAATACCGATCTGGAAATAAACGGGAGGTATCAGCAACTTGACTTTACAATTCAGCTGGGGGGGTATTACGTGCGGGAACCGCTAAACGAGATAAAGGTGGTAGTGCGACAAAACAACCGGACCGATAATGAAGTAAGTGCTATACAACCAACTGCCTTTTCGGCTAATCAATTAACGTACACTACGAATCGGGCCCTGATTTTTGAAGGGGGCAGTGAGTTCCGGTCGTTCGACCTCTCATCGGTATATGCTGCGGGCCGCGGTGTTGAAGAAATTACCTTGACAAATCAACAATTCGAAGCCTGGTTACAGACCGATAAACTACGCAAAGGAGCCTATGAATTTGATTTTGACGTGAACGGCAGGTTCCTTATCCATCACCAGGAGGCGTTTTATGATGCAAATACAGAAGCCGACTACCTGCCGGTTCACTTCCGGCTGGCTGCACCCCAACCCTTTTTCGACGGCTTACTGTACTTAGGGGGCGGGTTTAACTTCAACCTGACGGAGCAGTCGAACAGAATGGACTATAACAATACGAACAATTACTACGAAAAAACGGTTTTGTTAAAGCAAGGCGGGTATAATTACCAGTACCGCTTTGTACCAAAAGGACAAACACGCGCCACTGTGTCGCGTACCGAAGGGTCGTACTGGCAAACCCGCAACGAATATACTATCTATGTCTACCATCGTCCCTGGGGTGAACGTTACGATCAACTTGTGGGAATTAAAACGATAGCAGATCAGGGAACAGAATAATCATTCATGACACGATATACAAATTTCAATTCGATAGTACGCTCTAAATTTGATAAGCGCGTACAAAAAATTTCTATTAACGCAGGATTTACCTGTCCCAACCGCGACGGAAGCAAGGGACGCGGAGGGTGCACCTATTGCAACAACCAGACTTTTGTACCCGGATACTGCCATCCCGTTAAAACCATCACTCAACAGGTAGAAGAAGGGATTGAGTTCTTCAACAAGAACAATAAATACGAAGACCAGCACTACCTGGCTTATTTTCAGTCGTACACGAACACCTACGATAGTCTGGAAAAACTGGAATCGGTGTATGGCGAAGCACTCCGCCACCCGCGCGTGAAAGGGATAGTGGTTGGAACCAGGCCCGACTGTGTGGATGAACGGATCCTTTCTTATTTTGCAGGATTGGCACGCGAGCATTATGTGATGATTGAATATGGAATCGAATCGACCAACGACGAAACACTGGAACGTATAAACAGGGGCCACGACTACCAATGTGCCGTTGATGCCATCCGCTTAACGGCCTCCATGGGATTAGCGGTGGGTGCTCATATGATACTGGGCTTACCTGGCGAAGACCGTGATATGATTCTGGGACATGCCGACCGCCTCAGTGAACTGCCTCTGAACGCACTCAAGCTCCATCAGTTGCAACTGGTAAGAGGTACTCTAATGGCCAAAGAGGCTCGCGAACATCCCGACCGGTTTTCATTCTTTAGCGCGGATAGTTATATCGATCTGGTAATCGACTTTCTGGAACGCCTGAATCCTGCCATTGCCATCGAACGGTTTGTTTCGCAATCGCCCAAAGAATTTCTGATTTCGCCCGACTGGGGACTAAAGAATTTTGAGTTTGTTGCTAAGATTGAACAACGACTCGAGGAGAGAAATACCTTTCAAGGTCGCTTATACCCTAAAACACTACTGAATGGACAAGCTTGAACGACAACTGATCATAGACCTGATTCAACGGGAGGTGATTCCTGCTATTGGTTGTACCGAACCTGTATCGGTTGCCCTCGCGGTTGCAAAGGCTACTGAGTTGTTAGGCACACGACCTGACTTTATCGAGGTATACCTGAGTCCGAATGTATTGAAAAACGCCATGGGAGTAGGTATACCCGGCACAGGAATGTACGGCCTGCCCATTGCTATTGCCATGGGTGCAATTTGCGGGAAGTCGGCCTATGGCCTGGAAGTACTGAAGGAGATAACTCCGGCACTGGTGGAAGAAGGAAAGAAGATGATTTCAGATAAAAAGATGAAGATCAGTCTGACCGACAAAAACGTTGATAAGCTATATATAGAAGTTGTAGCAACACAGCTCAGTCACACTTCAACTGCAGTGATTTCGGAAGATCATACCCGCTTCAGTTTGTTGAAATACGATGGAAAAACACTTTTTAAATCAGAGAATGAAGAGAGTACTCCCGATTCGGCACCAACAACTATCCCCTTGTCGTTTGATAAAGTCTGCGATTTTGCATTGACTACTCCCGTTGAGGAATTGCGTTTTATCCTCAAAACAGTGGAAATAAACAAAGCCGCTGCTTCCGAATCGTTGAAAGGAATCTATGGTCACGGCATTGCCCAGACATTGGCCGGGGGACTGATGGGAAATAATGTATATACCCATATGTTATCGTACACAGCTGCAGCCTGCGATGCACGTATGGCCGGAGCTATGATACCGGTGATGAGCAATTCAGGAAGTGGCAATCAGGGTATTACAGCTACTCTTCCCGTTTCGGTCTTTGCTGAAGAAACCGGCAAACCGGAAGAAGAACTGATACGGGCACTGAGCCTTAGTCATTTGATGACTATCTACATAAAGGAAAGTCTGGGCCGGCTATCCGGACTGTGCGGAGCGGTAGTAGCCGCTACCGGATCGAGTTGCGGCATCACCTATCTGATGGGCGGAACACGCGAGCAGATAGGCTATGCTATCAAAAATATGATTGGCAACATTACAGGGATGATTTGCGATGGTGCCAAACCAAGTTGCACACTCAAAGTATCCAACGGAGTATCAACAGCCACGCTTTCGGCGATGATGGCTATAGATAATAAGGTAGTAACTTCGGTAGAGGGAATTGCCGATGAGGATGTTGATAAAACCATCCATAACCTGACTAAGATTGGTCGTGTAGGTATGCTTGAAACCGATAGGATGATACTGGAGATTATGACCACCAAATAAACCGGATGGTTCAAAAAAGCCTTTTGTGTGTCTTTGTTGTTCGGAAAAATTGATTACCTTTGCAGCACTTTTTAAGGCTCCGTAGTTCAGCTGTATAGAACGTCAGATTCCGGTTCTGAAGGTCTTGGGTTAGAATCCCAACGGGGTCACTTTTGAAAGCGCTAATCTTCTAACTATTAGAGATTAGCGCTTTTGTTTTTCAGTTCCTCGCTCTTTAAATGTTGATGAAACTTTTTTCAGATTTTCGGCCAGGCGGCGACTAAACTCAGTGGCACCCCGCTTATTAAGATGAGTCGTATTATAAAAATAGCGCTGATCGTTCGACATATCAGTCATACTGTAATCCAAAAAGGCCAAATCGTATTGTTGTGCTAGTTCAGCAAACAACGTACGGGAAGCGTTAAAGTCGGCCACCACCTCATCCAACTCGTGGTAAACCGGAGCATATACAAGTACCAGTTCAATCCCGCGTGCTTTACACCCGGCAATAAACTGCCTGAAAAGTGCCAGCTGACGGTCATCCACTACCCACTCCCGCTTTGGTTGTTGCTTTAACAAGGCGAGTTTACTCCCGTCAAAGCCGGCATCATGTGCTTCAAAGCCCTTGTACTTAGTGGAGGGATACCGGTTCAGATTCAACGAGGATTCCAGACCAATCCGGATAGCCTGCGGTTGCCCCATATACACCGTAAATGGAAATATACGATCTGCTGTTGTTAGTATACCCTGCTCAGCCAGCAGTTTCCTGAACGAATCATCGGCAATAAACGGAAGGTACTGGTATTTTTGAAAGACTTGCTCAGAGGCATCCAATAAATCAAGATCTACGTTCTGAATGATCATTCGGGGCTTTGGATGGCGATCGATCCATGTTTTCCAACGAAGGTACTGAATGTCGAAGGGCGCTCCGTCCATCCCCAGGTTGTAGGAATTAGTTTCCAGTAGCGAATCTATAAGATAGGTATCGTACTGTACCCAGGCCCGCGAACTTCCCTGAATGAGGACATCAGCCTCTGCCCTTCCATTCAGGATTTCCCTCCATTCCTTCAGACTACCGAAATCGGAGTTGAGCATTCCACGATCCACGCAGTAGTTCAACGTGACGAGCACGACGTAAAACAAGACTGCGTAGGCAAAAAAACGGGCTATAAATCGTTTCATGTTCTAAAACTGAAAATAAATAAATGAAGCACTATCTCCCTTTGCAATGTAAATAAACAGCATCAACAGCAGGTAAATCACTCCCCGGTAACGCCATCCTGCTATATCCAACGCATGTGTTTTAGCACGCTGCATCCATTCAGCAACCAGGAGTAGTACAATCGACAACAATGCAAACAGCAGTGTAAAATTGGATAAGGTGGTTGTACTGGCAAAGAGTGTATTAACATTAAAATAACCGGGCCCGAAACTCACCATCGCGTACAGGTAGCTGAATGCATCAGTAACCGATTCAGCCCTGAAAAACACCCATCCAACAGTAACCAACAGAAAGGTCAGCACCATTTGCAGAAATTGACCGACTCCAGGTAGTAACTTCGCTTCGTCGATACCCGAATCGACGTACCTGCGGTTTTTATTCAAGAGTAACAGTGGTAAAAACAGAAGAGCATGGTACAATCCCCATACTATAAATGTCCAGTTAGCCCCATGCCAGAAGCCGCTAACCAGAAAAACCAGTATCGTGTTACGCACGGCATTCCACTTCCCGTTGCGACTTCCCCCCAGTGGGATGTACACATAATCCCGAAACCAGGTGGTAAGTGAGATATGCCATCTTCGCCAGAAATCGGCCACATCCCGTGCAAAGTAGGGCATCCGGAAGTTTTGCATTAGTTCAATGCCAAACAGCCTGGCTGTACCAATCGCTATATCGGAGTATCCGGAAAAATCACCATAAATCTGAAAGGCAAAGAAAACTGCCCCTAATACCAATACGCTGCCACTTTGGTATTCGTAAGAGCCAAACACCTGATTGACAACAATGGCACAGGAATCGGCAACCACCATTTTTTTAAAAAAGCCCCAGAGAATTTGCCGCATGCCATCAGCCGCCTTTGTATAATCAAACTTTCGGCGGGTTTCAAACTGAGGTAATAAACGGGTAGCTCTTTCGATGGGACCGGCAACCAGTTGAGGGAAGAAACTAACGAAAGCAGCAAAGGAAAGAAGATTGGATGTTGCTTTGAGCTTACCACGGTACACATCGATGGTATAACTCAGGGTTTGAAAGGTATAAAAACTAATCCCCACGGGCAACACTATATCGAGCAATCGGCCTTCGACGGAAGAGCCAAACAAGGTAAAGGCAGTGGTAAAATTAGTAACAAAGAAATCGAAATACTTAAAAAAGCCCAGCAGTCCGAGGTTAACGCCAATACTTAGCCACAGTAAATACTTACGTTGTGAGGCGACGATAGTCCGCTCCAGTGCACGTCCGATCAAAAAATCGGTTAGTGTGCTAAAAGCAATCAGAATCAGGAACCGCACATCCCACCAGCCATAAAAGAAATAGCTACTTGCCACCACCCAGGCATTTTGCCACCTTAGATTAAAATGCTGTAACAACCAGTAAACAGCAAATACCAGGGGAAGGAAGATGGCAAATTCGAGGGAATTAAACAGCATAGACCGGGGAGTTTATTTTTTAAGGTAGAGTTCCTCGCGGGGAAGCAGTTTATTCAGGCTGGCTATAGTATAAATGGTAACGGCCTGTACAACCGACGTATATTCCATGTATTCGGCTATACTCATATCGTAGCGATCACGATTGGTATGCCATATTTCCCGGTAGTTAAAGTTATACCCCAGCGGATCGGTAGTACGAAAGGCAATCACCGGAACCCCGTTCATCTGGAAATAGGCATGATCGCTACTTCCGGGTTTGGTAGGTGGCAGTTGAGGCTGTGTAGTACTTCGCTCAACAGTAAACTTAATTTCAGGATGATAATTAACGAGCAGCTCAGTAGATTTCCTGACATCATCATAGATAGATGCAGGCACTACCAGTCCCGAAGCAGCAGTGGGACCGCCATCGCGATTGAAATAATTGGAAATACGGGGAAGTTTGTCCTTGTTGTTTTCGACCCAGAATTTCGACCCTAACAATCCAAATTCCTCACCGGCCCAGAAACAAAACATGATAGTCCGATCAGGCTTCGACCCTCCCGAGGCCATCAGCATGCGTGCCATCTCCAGGTTAGGAGCCACTCCTGTTCCGCAATCCACCCCGCCGGTGGCAGCATCATACGAATCGAGATGACATCCCGACATAACATATTCGTCAGGATACTTGACGCCTCGAATCGTACCGATTACATTGTGGTAGGCAACCGGACCAGGCTTAAAATGATTACGTATATCGAACTCGAGCACCACGTATTCGCGACGTTCGGCCTTTTCGCGAATTAGCTTATATTGCTGATCATTTAACTTTATATCAGGGATTGAAGGCAGATTATCAAACGACATTTTCATGATATTAGCGCGATCGTAGGTTGCTACCAGGGGTACAGGGGCCGATTGAATAATGCCCAGGATACCTGCTTCTGCCATTTCACGGTAAAATAAAGCGGGCTCCGATTTACGTTTTGAAACATCCTTTACGGTATCGTTATAGTGTTTGGCTATCTGGCGAATGGAATCACCACGTTCCGACCAGTCGATGGGGAATCCGGTATTGACACCATTTATAAGTACCCACGAACCTTTCAGCTTCCCCTTCATCCGTTCAAACTCCTGCGTAGTACGTGGTTCAATAAGCACCGGTCCACGTTGCAAGCCTTTGGTTCCCGAAGTGTAAGAAGGAGTTACAAAGTCCAGTGCGTCCGACGTATCAGCATACATACGTCCGAACCACGGTCCGCGGTTAAACCCTACAGGTAATTTACCTACTTCCTGAATTTCGACTTCCAGTCCCCATTTTTTCAACTGATCTGCCACCCAATAGCTTGCATTCTCGTAGGCATCGGAACCTATAGGTCGTCCCCCAATCCGATTGACCAACACATCCAGGTGTTGCATCGTACGATTGTCGGTCCGCCCCATTTCCATTACCGCCCTACTCACATCTTCGTTTGGTAATGATGCCACTACTGAGGTAACCATCAAAAGGGTTCCTATAACTGCTGAAATTCTCATGGATTAGTTGTTAAGATGATAAAGCTGCAAAGTAAAGCATTTTTTCAACAGCATACAATCGGTAGTGAAAGAGAAATGTATAAAACCGGAACTCACTTTAACCCTTCAAAAGCCGACTTAAAGTCCTTACCGGTAGGTTGCTGGAAGATTTCGAGCCCGAAAAAAGCAGCTGAAGAAAGCAGGTGATCAAAAATATCGGCCTGAATGGATTCGTAAGCTACCCAGGCAGTTGTATTTGTAAAACAGTAGATTTCCAACGGCACACCACGATCCTCGATAGCCAGCTGCCGTACCATAACAGTCATATCCTGTCGAATCTGGGGATGACTTTTCAGGTAGCTTTCGACATACTTTCTGAAAACTCCTAGATTGGTCATTCTGCGACCATTAATTAATATAGAAGTATCTACCTTATTATCTTCGTTGAATTGCTCAATTTCCTTTTGTCGCTCTTCAATGTAGTCGGAAATAAGATAATACTTCTTGTACTGTTCGCGGGTTTCGGGGTCCACAAAACGGATGGTCTGTGAATTAATAAAAATGGCACGTTTAATTCTCCGACCTCCGCTTTCGACCATCCCTCTCCAGTTTTTAAAACTATCAGAAATAAAATAGTAGGTAGGAATTGTAGTAATCGTTTTATCCCAGTTCTGGACTTTTACCGTATTCAGGTTAATGGCAACAACGTCGCCATCAGCATTAAACTTAGGCATCTCGACCCAATCGCCTACCCTCACCATATCGTTGGAGGATATTTGCACACTGGCCACTAAGCCTAAAATCGTATCTTTAAACACTAACAGCAATACTGCAGTCATGGCACCAAAAGCACTCAAAAAGTACAGGGGAGATTTACCAATAAGAATGGAAAGAATCAGTATACCTGTTCCGATATAAAGGATAATACGGATTAACTGAAAATAACTGGCAAGTGGCTTGTCTTTTAAAGAAGGTTGAGAAGAGAACAATAATTCAGCTATTTTAAGCAGGGAAACCAATATCATCGTGCCTACTATTATGAGATAAGCATCGGTCATTTTCACAATAAATGGCAGCAAATTATCAAAATCCCTGAAAATGGAGGGTGCAAGATACCGAACCACGATGGCCGGTATAATGTGAGAGATATTGCTGAATATGTTTTGGTCGAGTAACAAATCATCCCACTTGGCAGGAGTTCTTTTTACAAACTTGTGTAAATAGCTAACAAGCAGCTTTCTTGTCGTCCAATGAATAAAGGCTGCAATTAAAAAGAGCAGGAACAGAAAGATGAAAAGCCTTAAGTAAACAACCAGATTTGATCCTACACCACTGGACACCAACAAACTATCCACCCATTTTTCCAATTCGATCCAACTTACCAATGTTATTTGCATACTGAATGTATATAAAACTTCAAATTTAGTCAATTCTCTACAAAAGTCGGCGTAAATGATATCAATATAACCAAACTTTCCATATTTTTGATAAAAATCAGGGTTTAAACAAGGAAAACTACAAATTAACTAAGTAAGATTAAAATAATTTTGTATGTTTGCATTTATCTAAAAAATGAAAAAAATATCTAGTTACCCGGCCTGTAAGGGGTAATTATACAGGGGCGATACCTATAAGCCAAACAAGTAGGTATAATTTATAAAAACACGATTATGGCTAACTACAAAATTGAAGAAATTGAAGGAATTGGACCAGTACTGGGTGAAAAAATGCGTTCTGCCGGTATAACCGGAACAGACAAACTTCTTGCTGCATCAAAAACCAAACAACAAAGACAACAACTGGCCGACGCGACCGGTATCTCTGAAAAACAAGTTCTTAAATTTGCCAACATGGCCGATCTTTTCAGAATCACGGGTGTAGGACAGGAATTTGCTGAACTGTTGGAAGCAGCCGGTGTAGATACTGTTCCTGAACTGGCACAGCGTAATGCGGAAAACCTTACTGCTAAGATGGAAGAAGTTAACGCAGCTAAGAGTCTTACCCGCAGAACTCCCGCTTTGAAAGAAGTGGAAAAATGGGTAGCTGAAGCTAAAACTTTACCAAGAGCCCTTGAGTATTAATTGTTAGCATGAAAAATTAACGTATTCAGAAGCTATCGTGCAGGTACTACCCTTCCCGATAGCTTTTGTTCTTAAACTACAGGTTATGAGCTGGTTCATCCTCATTATTGCCGGATGTTTTGAAGTTGTGTTTGCTTTTTGTCTGGGAAAAGCAAAAGAAACCAACGGGACAGAGATGTACTTGTGGTATGTCGGTTTTTTGGCAGCACTGGCAATAAGTATGGTTTTACTTGTTAAGGCTACCCAAACCCTCCCTATTGGAACTGCCTACGCAGTGTGGACAGGTATTGGCGCAGCCGGCACAGCACTGATAGGTATACTCGTATTTAAGGAGCCAACCTCCTTTTTGCGGTTATTTTTTCTTACAACCCTCATTGCTTCAGTAGTAGGATTAAAAATGGTTTCGAGCTAAAGCATGATAACATTCTGAGTCATTATTCTGCTTTTGGAAGAGTAAAACTGAATGTAGTTCCTTTACCAACTTCACTGGTCACAAATAGCTGACCTTTGTTGTGTTCAACGAAATCCTTCACCAACAAAAGCCCAAGTCCGGATCCTTTCTCGTTACTTGTTCCATAGGTGGTAAAATGAAGTGCCGGTTGAAACAGCCTGCCTAATGCTTCTTCATTAATTCCGACTCCGTTGTCTGCAACAGAAATCCTGACCATATCATCCGGGTCATCTTCTACCGATACAACTATTTTTCCGCCCGGATTTGTGAATTTAATTGCATTTGACATAAGATTTCTGAAGATCAGACTTAACGAATTTGGATCTACCAAAACAGTAAAGACTTTACTTGCTACAAATTCAAGGGCTATGTTTTTTGCATTTGCAATTGGCTTCAACAGTCGGATACTTTCCATAACCGATAAATTGATTATTACATCCTGCGGATCGATAACAATACGATTCGACTGACTACGGGACCAGTTAAGAAGATTATCCAACAAGCTCATGACACTTTTGGAGGTGTTCCGTAGTTCTTCCACCAGTTTATGTTTCATCGGATCTTCGAATACCATATCCTCCGCCAGCATATCGAGTACCTGGGTGAAATTACCACAAGGTCCACGTAAATCATGAGAGATTATCGAAAATAATTTATCTTTTGTGGCATTAAGTTGTTGAAGTTCCCGACTCTGATTACGTATCTTCAAGTGCGTTGAAACACGCACTTTCACCTCTTCTGCTTTAAAGGGTTTGCTAATATAATCAACACCCCCAACCGAGAAAGCATGAATAACACTATCGGTATCATTGAGTGCACTTATAAAGATAACTGGTATCTCAGCTAAATCCGGATTATCCTTAAATCGCTTACATACTTCAAAGCCGTTAATATCCGGCATCATTATATCCAACAAAATGAGATCCGGTTTCATGAGAGCAGCTGCTTCGAGGGCCTGAGTTCCATTCAACACCGGCCTCACTTTGTATCCCTCAAGCCGGAGTATCTCGCTGAGCACTTTCAGGTTAGCCGGAGCATCATCTGCAATGAGTATATCGTACTTCTGATTTTGATCGTTCATATCCAGCATCTTCTGTTACTTAACGTTAGTTGTTTTTTGGTTTATCAGTCTAAAAATAGCATCGTAATTAAAATTGGCAGTCATTTCCCTGAGGAAAGAAATCAGCGTTTGATCATTTTGATCCATTTTTACAAGTAATTTATCAAAGGCATCCAGATCGGCTACTTTTAATGCACGAATGATCCTTTCTCTCAATGGTTTATCAATGGCATTGAAACTTGCTCTTAACTGATCCCAATTATAATTATGAGCTTCTGTATTTATCCGATGTTCTTTACTATCAGAATATCCAATTTTTAAGAGTTGTCCGACTAAATGTAACACTTCATCTACATGGAAAGGTTTCAATATGTATTCTGTAAACCCGGCTTTCAGGACATCCTCACGTTCATCTTCAAACGAGCTGGCCGTCATAGCAATGACTGGAATTGTTCTCTCCTTGTCCAGCTTACGAATCTGCCTTAATGCTTCCATGCCATCCATTACAGGCATGTGCAGGTCCATAAGTATCAAATCTGTTCGATTTTCAGCAAAGGTTTTGAGTAGTTCCTCCCCATTGCTTGCTGTTAAAGTCCGGAAACCAACACTTTGTAGCATTTCGACTGACAAATTCAGGTTTTCAATCGTATCATCAGCTACCAGAATTTGAAAGTTTTTATTCATCTCTGAGTAAGCTACCCGGACCTTTTCAGATCTTATAGCTGAAGTTTTTGTTTTGTCTCCTGCTTTATAAGGAATATGGAATGAAAACACGGATCCTTTATTCAGCTGACTTTTTACTTCTACCTCCCCACCCATCAACCTTACCATCTCGTATACGAGAGAAAGTCCAAGTCCTGAACCGGAGTTGTGTCGCACACCAGAACTTGTCTGCTCAAATCGCTTAAACACCTTTCCAAGTTCATGACGTTCAATTCCGATTCCGGTATCACTAACGTTAAAGGCAAGAAATCCAGTGCCTTCAGCTGTATTAACCAGCATAACACTTAACTCTACCACTCCTTTTGAGGTAAACTTTATGGCATTTGAAACTAAGTTAATTAAGATGCGCCGTAATTTAGTAGCGTCGGTGACAATTACTTCAGGAAGTCCAGGAACAGGAGTATAAATCAATTCAAGCTCCTTTTGCTGGGCTGCTATCTTGTAAACTGACAAAACGTCGATAATCAGCTCGTTAAGAATTATTTCATCTTCGACTAATTCCTGGCGACCGGCTTCTATTCGTGATAATTCGAGGATGTCGTTTATTAAAGATAACAAATGCTCACCTGATCGTAAAATCTTTGTATTGTAATCTTTTATCTGTTCGTTTAAATGAGGCTGTCGGTCAATTAACTGCGAAAAGCCTAACACAGCATTTAATGGTGTACGTATTTCATGTGACATATTAGCAAGAAATATACTTTTTGCCAAACTTGCTTCCTGTGCTTTTAATGCCAGTTCTTGTGAACGTATAGTTGCCTCTTCGAGCTTAAGGTTCATCTGAATAAGCTCGTTCTCCTGTTCAAGTTTCTTAGATATATCTTCCTTAATTGAAACAAAGTGTGTTATTATCCCCTGAGGGTTTACCACACAATCAATGCGTGCTGACTCCCAATATTCACTCCCATCTTTTCTGGAGTTCCGAAAAACACCTTGCCAGCTTTTTCCCTGTTTAATAACTTCCCACATTTGATCGTTGGAAGGGGCATTCTTTGCCCGGAACATTTCCGCAGGCTTACCTTGCAGCTCTTCTTGCGAATAGCCCGTCATTTGTGCAACCATCGGATTTACGTATTCAATATTACCTTCAACATCGGTAATCATCATTCCCAGTGAACTTTGATGAATTACATGTGACATGAGCAAGAGTCTATCTTCCAGCACTTTTCGGCTTTCAACCGAGCGACTTACTCCTGTAATTTCAATTTCATGGTCAGAATTATAAGTCAACCTGGCAGAAGTCTCGGTCCAAACCAGACTTCCATCCTTCTTAAACTGCTGGATTTCAAGAGTGATCGAATCATTGGAATCAGTATTCTTAGAAAAGGACCTAAGAAGTTTTTCAATATCACTGTTAAGGGATGTTCGGAATTTTTGATCAAATACAGCCTCCAAAGGAAGCAACATTGCTTCTTCAACTGTATAACCAAGGAGATCATTTACAGAAGGACTTATGTATACAAATTGATTTTTGTCGACATTAAACACCCAGACCACATCGCTGATTGAATCTGCCAGGGTTCTATACTTTCGTTCACTTAACTCAATAGCACTTAATTGTTGATGCAGCTCGTGCTGTGTTTGCAACTCCATCTGTGAATGGTATTGCTGAATATCATATAGTAGTATACGGGCTTCTTCAAGACACTCCATACTTTTTTCACTGGTGAAATTGGTTAGGAATGACTCAATTCGGGAGTTAAGGGTATCGTGTGTTAGCTTTAAGTTACGACTCATACCGGTTTTACGTATTGCCAATATCTACTGAAATAACTTTTTTGAATTGAAAAAATCTTCCTTCAACGATTGCTATCACATAGGAGCATAGGGTAACAGCTAACCTGAATCCGATTTTAGCAATTGAGTTTTTCATCATAAGTTATAACCACACGTAGTATAATGGTATACAAAAATAGAATATTTTTTTAATCTAAACCACTATTATTTGACTAAGTACCAAAATTATAAAAAAAAACACTACATTCGTAATTACTTTAACACTCCCAGATTATTTCTAGCATCATTACGTACATGAAAACTGACTCACTAAAAGACATAATACGAGAAACCAGGATAATATTCGGCAAGAGAACTGAGCAACTTAAACAATTGGTGACAGGCGAACAGGATTCGAAACAAACTGAACACCCAGTTGATAGTCAGGATTTAATTACTCTGATTAATTTGACTTATTCTGATCCGGATATTGAACTGACAGAGGAAAAGATCCCATCCATACTTCACAACATTGCGGGTTATTTGGGTGCTGATTATGTTGCAGTTACGATGTTTTCGGCAAACAATTCAACTCAACATTTTTCTAAATGGAGTTCAAAACCACTTGCACTACCGGAATCAATTGCGGTAGAGTTGCAAAAAACACTGACTGCTGAGCTTAGTAAAGGTGAGTCCATTTACATCAGGTTCAATGAACCGACCACTGAAGGTAGTGATAATCATTTCCTTTTCATGAAGGAATTGGAAATCAACGGTCTGATCACTATTCCTTTGCTTTATAATGAGCATCTTATTGGCATGTTGGAAATGCACTTTAGTTGTTCATCACAGGACTTCAATCCTCAAAAAACAGCTATTTTACCTATAATAGCCAAAATGCAATCAAATTTATTACAACGCATTCTTGTTCACAACAAACAACTCCTTAAACTGGACCAAGCAATAAACCGTCAACTTAAAATTGAGAAAGAACTAAAAAAAACCCGTAAGAATGCCGAAGATGCACAAAAGTCGAAAGATACTTTTTTTATAAACCTCAGTCATGAGATACGAACACCTCTCAACATAATTGATGGTATGCATCGTGAGCTATCACGTGAAAAACTAACATCTGAACAACATCAACTTTTACAACAATCCAACATAGCATCACGGTTTCTTCTAAATCTGTTCAATAATGTAATGGACATTAACGACATCGAGACAGGGGTGTTTCAATTAAACAAGAAAGATTTTAACCTTACGGAATTGGTATTGGATGTACGGGAAATGCTCGAAAGCAAAATAAATGAAAAGAAATCTATCAATTTCCAACTCATTATCTCAGAATCACTGGCTCATTCATACACCGGAGATGCTCAACGACTTCAACAGATCCTGGTTAAGCTAATTTCGAACGCATATGAATTTACAAATGAAGGGGTTGTGCGTGTAGAAGTAAAACTGCGTAGGAAAACAGACAAATTCCACGAATTGTATTTTGAAGTTTCGGATACAGGCATAGGCATGAGCAAGGCTTTTATGAATAGGATATTCAATCAATTTGCACAGGAAGATGAATCCCTAAGCAGAATTCATCAGGGCGCAGGACTTGGATTATACATCTGTTACAAATTGTCAACTATTATGGGAGGAAACATAAGGGTCGAAAGCGAACAAGGGATTGGAACCCAATTTCAGTTAACTCTTCCACTTCCGGTAAGCGTTAGTCAAAATCAAGATATACGACCATCCCGAAATACAGGTTACAATTTCAGCCATCTTAGGATCCTTTTAGTAGAAGATAACGATACAAATCGGTTTATTGCAACCAAAACACTTCATTTCACAGGTTGCCAGGTAACTGAAGCCGCCAATGGACTTGAAGCAGTAGAGTTGATGCGTAAACAATCGTTTGATTTGGTATTAATGGATATTCAAATGCCTGTAATGAATGGTATGGATGCTACGTTGATAATTCGGAACGAATTAAACCTGTCGACTCCAATTATTGCTTTTACGGCTAATGCAATTGAGAGTGAAATTGCAAAATACCTGAAATGTGGTATGGAAGATTATATCGTAAAGCCTTTTCGGGAAATTGAGCTGTATCAAAAAATTGAATTACACACCAGTAAGCAAACTATAGAGAAAGTAGTACCAATCAGCGAGAAGTTGTATGATTTAAGTTATCTACAGGAGCTAAGTCAAGGGGATAAAACCTTCACACTGCAAATAATTGAAACATTTGTTAGTATGGCCGAGCAGTCAATTCGTCAATTAAAAGCTGCTCTTATTGAATCTGATTTCGTGGCTATCAAAAAAATAGCTCATAAAATAAAACCTACACTTGCAAACTTTCAGATTGTCACCATAAAATCAATTATTGATCGTTTAAACGCTACAGATCAGGGTATTGAAAACAAGGACATCCTCAAAGCGGATGTTGAAAAAGTGATAGAAGTCCTAGCGAAAGTTTTAGAAGAATTGAGAAAGCAGGGTTTTTCTTCAAAATAAAATACAAACTTATTCTAACTCTGTTGAATAGATATGATAAAGTATAAAATATTTTACTATTTTTGCAAGTAATATTACACTACAAATTGTAATAAATACAACCCAATAACAGAAACCTGAATCAGCTGTATAAGCCTTTTTCACAATTAGTTATAGTTATATATTGCTGCAATATACGATAAAATGAAAAAGATAATAATCATTGATGATAATACAGTATCACTGGTATTGATTGCAAAGATTCTGAGCAATGCCGGTTATAAACCTGTAACAACTGACGATACTTCTAATGCAATAGAAAAAATCAGACATGAAAAGCCTTCAATGATTATCCTGGATATTGAAATGCCGGGAATAAATGGGTTCGAACTTTGTCGCAAGATTAAGACCCAGGATGACTTGAAAGAAATTCCTGTAATTTTTCTAACAGCTAATCAGGAAACCGATACAATGGTTGAAGGTTTTCAGTCAGGTGGTGTAGATTTTATTACCAAACCTTACCGAAAAGAAGAGTTGTATGCTCGTGTTCATAATCATATCGAACTTGCAGAATCCCGTAAGACGATTATTGAAATGAACAGATCGCGGGATAAGCTATACTCAATCATTGCCCATGATATTCGTTCTCCACTTGCAGGAATCGTTCAAACAATCGATGCGATTGATCAGGGGTTCTTTGATCCTACTTCCGATTTATTCAAAGAAATTATTCGGGATTTAAAGAACAGAACCAACGAAACTAACACATTGCTTAATAGTTTGTTGCAGTGGACAAGAATGCAGGATAAAGCTGTAGCACTTAATCCCAAAATGACAAATTTATACGAATTGCTGAAAAGCTGTATAAGTTTACTTGAATTAAATGCAAAAGAAAAGAACATTACTATCGACCTCAAACTGAAAAAAAATATTGAGGCCTTTTGTGATGAGGTTAGCACACATACCATTTTTAGAAATCTGATTAATAATGCAATCAAATTTACGCCTGAAAACGGAAAAGTTACTATCTTTGGGAAAAGTGGACTTCGCCATACAGATATTACAATCGAAGATACAGGTGTGGGTATGAGCAAAGAAATAATTAACAAGATTTTGGTTGAAAATGAACATTATACCAGTTATGGCACTCGTAACGAAAAAGGTACCGGCCTGGGATTAATGATTGTAAAAAACTTCGTTCATAGAAACAAAGGCGTATTAAAAGTTGAAAGTCAGGAAGGTAAAGGCAGTAAGTTTATTGTTAGCCTGCCATCTTTACCTAAAAAAAGTAGTACTAAAAAGAGTCGAAAGAAAAAACAGATGATCAGCAATAGCTAATAATCAGAGTGTATGAAAAAAGTTTTAATTATTGATGACAATAACGAATTCAGAAGGCTTACTAAAACAATTCTGATGAGTAAATACGAAGTGGAAACCGCTATAAACGGCCTGGATGCATTTACTATATTGCAAAGTGGGTATATGCCTGACTTGATTGTGACCGACCTGATGATGCCAGGCATGGGTGGAAAAGGATTTGTAGAACAACTTAAAAGTAGTGGTGCTTTTCAACATATTCCTGTAATAGTGTTATCATCAATTGACAAAAGTGATGAGAAGATTCAGCTTTTACAACTGGGAGCTACAGACTATCTTGAGAAGCCTTACAATCCTTCCGAGCTATTAATTCGCATTGAAAATATCTTCAAATTCAGAGTTTAATAAAATTGTATGTATTACAACGCATTATATGTAGGAAACGATCCCTTGTTCCCTGACCGGATAAATGGAGAAAACTGTCAATTTAATTGTTCAGTGGTTACTTCTGCATTTGAAGCATTGACATTAAAAACTGATTTTGATTGTATTTTTTACCAACAAGATACAGTAGAGAACACTCTGCTTGCACTACAAGTACTGCGACAAAATCTTAAAGATAAAAAAACAGTAATTTTTATAATTGGCGATCGAAAACTGGCGAGTGAATGGTTGAAGGCCGGTGCTCATGATGTATTTTCAGCTGATTTCGATTTAAACGCTATCTGTAAACGCTTCAACTTCCTGTTTTCAAACAAGGAACAACTTAAAAACAGTATACGGGAAGAAGAATCGCAAACAATACCGGGTTTGCCACTTTGGAAGCGCACCTTTGATATCCTTTTCTCTTTTACAGTAATTTTAGTGTTACTGCCGGTCTTATTGCTAATAGCGTTAGCAATTCGTGTTGAATCAAGGGGAAAGGTGTATTATATTGCCCCTCGGGTTGGATCCGGCTATAAGATATTTGGTTTTATAAAGTTTAGAAGCATGTATCAGAATGCCGATAAGAAAGTGGATCATTTAATGAAGGACAATCAGTATTTAACCGAGCAGGTTGAAACCACAGAATACAACAACGAAAGCCCGTTGCTTATCAGTGATGACGGATTAGTACAGGAGGATAAATACAAACAGAAAAAGACTACAAAACGCGATAATGCATTTTTCAAGGTCGCCAATGATCCACGTATCACCCGTGTAGGACGAATTATACGGAATACTAGTCTGGACGAGCTTCCGCAGTTGATAAACGTTTTGAAAGGAGATATGTCGATAGTTGGAAATCGCCCTCTCCCACTTTACGAAGCCGAGTTGCTGACCACCGATCAATGGTCGAAGAGATTCTCAGCACCCTCTGGTATTACCGGCTTATGGCAAATAACTAAACGTGGAGGAGCTAACAAGATGTCAGCCGATGAACGAAAACAACTGGACATCGAATATGCAGAGAATTATTCGTTATGGTACGACCTAAAAATTATTTTAAAAACGGTACCTGCAATGTTACAACATGAAAATGTATAAATCAAAGTTAGAAAGAACAATGCGCAGTTGGATAATTATTATAATCTTGGTGATTGGGCTGACACCTGTGAATGCTCAGTACGAATCTAATTATTTTCATTCTTTAGACAATGATTCTGCACTACAGGGCATTCAATTACCTGAATTAAATCAATTTATTGAAGCTGCCTTAGAGTATAGTGCACATTATAGAATGCTGGAAGCCCAAATGAAAACTATGGATTCACAAATCAAAACAAAAAAAATTCAATGGCTTGACCACTTTTTTATAGATGCTGACACTAGATACGGGCTCTATAACTATATATTTGTATCAGGTGCTCAAAACAGTCCTGGAATTGCACCTACTGAAAATCGCTTCAGCTACTTTGCTGCCTTTTCTATACGAATCCCTTTATCAACTTTCTCAAAAGCCAAACATGAAATACAAACTCTCAAACACACAAAAGATTATTACAAAGCACAACAAGAACAACTTCTTGATGAGCTACGAGGATATATTATTGAAGAATATTATCTAATGCGTACTTTTAAAGATCAAATGATTGCTCATCAGGAGGTTATGCAAACTGTTAGATCTCTATACATGAAAGCTTTACGCGACTTAGAAAGAGGATATATTAACATGGAAGACATAACAGATTTTGCTGAATCTAAAGCTAAAGCAGAAACTGATTTCTATAAAGCAAAATACGAGTTCTTCATGCATGCTGAGAAACTTTTTGCTTTGTCGGGTTATAAATTAAAACCATCTTCTGAATGAATCTTGTCGCATTTATTAAGCTTCTTTATGTGAAGCGATTCTACATAGTATCCATCCCGCTACTTTTCGGACTAGCAACTTATTTGATTACCAGAGATCTGCCTGATCGTTACACCTCATCAGCTACTCTATTCACTGGAATCACATCCAACACCGGTCTTGAAATGATGGGGACTCGAATTGATAACGTTCAAACACTTAATGAATATAATAACGTACTTAGTATAATTAAATCCAGGTCACTGGCTGAGGAGACTGGTCTAAGACTACTAGCACAGCATCTGACTCAGAATGCACCTAATAGTTTATTTATCAACGAAGATGCGTATAATGAACTCGTGGAAGAAGTTCCTGAAGATGTTAAAAAATTAATTGTTAATAACGACCAAGAAAAGAGTTATCTCAATCTCAAACAAAATGTAACCAAAGATAAACATGGGTTTCTTTATCAACTACTTAACGGAAATAACCCATACTATAGTGTGGAAGGAATCAAAAAACTTAATGCTGAAAGAATTGGAGCATCAGACTTGATAAGAATATCTTACGATTCATACGATCCTGCCATAGCATACAATACCATAAAAATTGCGACTGAAGTATTTAACAAACGGTATATTGTTATTAAAAAAAACCAATCAAGTAATGCTATTGCTTACTTTCAAAGCAAACTAAAAGAAGTAGCTAAAAGACTTCAGGAGGCTGAACAAAAATTACTTGATTATAATATTTCTAATAACATAATTAACTATAACGAACAGACAGAACAGATAACAACACAACAAGAAAAGCTTGAACTGCGAATGCAGGATGTAAAGATGGAATATGAAGGAGCTTCTGCTGTTGTTTTAAAACTTGAAAGTGAAATAGAAGCTCGATATAAAATAAATTTACAAAATCAATCAATATATGAAATTCGTAAAAGAATTGCAGACACAAGCAATACCATAGCACAATTACAAGTATACAATGATATAGAACAGCCGAAAAGACTTTCGCAGCTTATTCAACAACGGGCAAAATTAGAACAAAGCTTACAAAATAAAATTGACTCAATTTACACTATAGACAGTAAGACTTTTGGACTTGATTTTCAGCGAATGATGTCAGAATGGATTAATGCTATTATAAATTATGAATCAAATGCCGCATTTTATAGATCTATTCGCGAACGACATCGTGACTTTATGAGTCAATACAAAATTTTAGCACCTGTTGGAGCTACTATTAAACGTTATGAAAGAGAAATTGATGTTATTGAAGCTGAATATTTAAATGTACAAAACAACCTTAACATTGCTTTACAGAAAGAGCAAAACATGACATTAGTAACAGATATGAAAATGATGGATGAGGCCTCATTACCACTACTGCCAAATCCATCTAAAAATCGCCTTTATATTCTTATTGTGTCTATATTTTCTCTTATATTTTATATTGCATCTCTACTCATTGCTGAGATATTAGATATGCGAATAAAAACTCCTGGTAATTTAAAAAAATTAAGCGAACTGGAGGTGCTCGGAGCATTTTGTAACGAAGACCCTAAAGACAAAGAAAGTGCTGCAAATCAAATAAATAAAAGAACTGCAGTTTTTATATTTGAGAAGATTCGAGAAAAAGCAACATCTAACCCACAACCAATATATATACAAATATTAAGCATATGGGATAATGCTGGAAAAAAGGAGACTGCAAGTAAAATTGTAAAAGAACTCAAAGAAAGAAAGTGGAAAGTAAAGCTATTTAATTTTAATACTCATATTACTAAGAATAGCCTAATAGAAAATAACAATGAATTAGGTGAAAGAGATGGATTATTAAAAAGTTTTCAAAACTCAAACTCATACAAAGAAATGTATAGCTACCTAACCCTAAAACCTGATGTTATTATCAGCATTATACCTGCTATTAGTCATGGAATTGACAATGCTGTACTTGTAAAGACCGCTGATATAAATATAATCGTTTTTGACAGTCTGCTTACTTGGAATGAGGCTGATAGAATAAACCTAAATAAACTTAAATCATCAATACCAAATAATATGTTTTCAGTATTATCAAATGGTCGAGTTGAGTATATGGAAGATATGTTTGGTGAAATACCAAGAAAAAGATCTTATATACGAAAGAAACTTAAATACTTAATCACGCGTTTTATTAAGGTCTAAATACTTTGCCAAAACCAACAGAAAATATGCTAGAGAAATCAACCTTATTTAGGAAAAATTTTCATACTATTTCCACAATTATATTGCTATGCTTTTTTTTAATAGTCCTTATTGGTACTCTTTTTTCTTTTGCTGAAAATAATATAACCTTAGGAATAGTTACTATACTATCGCCTTTACTTATTATTTTAATTATTGCTATTTTACTTAAGGCACGAGTAGGCATTGTTGCTATTTTGTTTGCCAATTATTTCGCAATAGGATTGTCTAGATATGTTGATTTGCCAACTGGTTTGATGGTGGATGGTTTTCTTTTCCTAACTCTTGCAAGTGTATTTTTCAGCCAACTTAGAACTAAAGTTGACTGGAGTCAAGCCTCTAAGGACTTAACCTATTTAGTGCTATTCTGGATGTTAATGACTATTTTGCAATTATTAAATCCAGAAACCGTAAGTAGGACTGCATGGATGTACGCCATGCGTAGTATGGCATTATATTCTGCAGTTATAGTCCCCTTAATTTTTATTACATACAACAAGCCAAAAGATTTAAAGTCATTTATACATATAATTATGTGGTTTACAGTCTTGGCAATATTAAAAGGAATTCAACAAAAATTTTTAGGCCCTGACCAGTGGGAGCTTCGATGGTTGAACGAACCAGGCAACAGAACAACACATATTTTATTCGGTGTTTTACGTGTTTTTTCATTTTACGGTGATGCAGGTTCTTTTGGTGGCATGATGGCTTACTTTGGGGTGATTTTCATGGTACTTGCTCTACATTTAAAAGTTGACATTTTTAGCAAATTCTTATTTTTGTTAGTATCATTTGGTTCTTTTTATGCTATGGCAATTTCAGGGACAAGAAGTGCTGTTGCCGTTCCTTTTGTTGGCTTTTTTGTTTATGCATTTTTAACTAAGAATTTTAAGGTTATGTTTATAACTGGTATAATATTATTAGCTGCAATAGTGACTCTAAAATACACAAGAATTGGTCAAAGCTACTACGAAATACGTAGAATGAGAACAATATTCCAATCCGAGGAACCTTCACTAAAAATCCGACAAGAAAATAGAGAATTATTTCGTAAATATCTGGAAAGAAGACCATTTGGTGGGGGAGTTGGTTCAGCTGGAAATTGGGGTGAACGTTTTACTCCTGAAACCTTTCTTGCACAAACCCCTACTGATGGTTGGTATGTTCAGGTTTGGGTAGAACAGGGTATTGTAGGTCTTATCTTTTACTTATCTATGATTCTCTATATAACTTTTAAAGCTATTTTTCTAACTTTATTTAGAATTACAAACCACAATTTTCGTTTTATTGCGATTGCATTCTTAAGCGGTGCTTATGGTATAATGGTCTCTTCGTATACTGCATCTACTTTAGGGCAAATGCCCGGTACAATAATATTTTTTGTTACCATGAGTTTTATCTTTTTAATGCCTCAATGGGAGAAAGAGCAGTTAACATTATAAAGTGTACTTTAATTAATTACTTGCCAACAATATTAAAAAAAACGTTTAAACATATTTATATACAGCTAATCATGATAATTGGCATTGAAGGACAACGACTGTTTCGGAAAAAAAAGCACGGTATGGATATCGTTGCTCTGGAACTTATACGTAGACTTTCGCTATTCGACAAATCCAATAACTATGTGATATTTGTAAAAAAGGATGATGACACTTCCTGCATACAGGAAAGTAAAAATATTAAAATTGTTGTTTTACCAAAAGCTCCCTACCCAATCTGGGAACAACTTCTGTTGCCAAGAGCAGCCATAAAAGCAGGATGTGATATTCTCCACTGTACAAGTAATACGGCTCCATTATTCTCAAAAATCCCTCTGATAACAACTGTTCACGACATTATCTACCTGGAGAAAGTGAGATTATTTACCGGAGGGGGGAGTTATTATCAACGTATGGGGAACTTATACCGTTTAATAGTCGTTCCGCTTATTACCCGACGTAGCAAACGGGTTGTAACAGTATCGGAATTTGAACGCAACAATATTCAACAAACCTTAGGAATAAACACCAACCTTAGTGTTATATATAATGGGGTCAGTGATCATTTTAAAAAGATAACTGATCCGGCCATTTTGAAGACATCAAAAACCAACCATCATTTACCAGACAACTTTATTCTCTTCTTAGGTAATACTGATCCTAAGAAGAACACCAGGAATGTATTGAAAGCTTTCGCAATATACCAGCAAAAATACGATGATACTTTACAGTTGGTAATCCCTGATTTGGATGAACAATATTTAAAATCATTACTTAACGAAACAGTAAAGCCGGATATAAGAAATAAAATAGTTATGACTGGCTATATTCCGAATCACGCTCTTCCTGCTGTACTGACTCAGAGTCGTATCCTACTATATCCGTCTCTAAGAGAGAGTTTTGGAATCCCAATATTGGAAGGAATGGCCTGTGGCGTACCTGTAATAACATCAATTACTTCTTCAATGCCTGAAGTAGCAGGGGATGCAGCTTATCTTGTGGACCCGACTTGTCCCGAAGCTATTGCTGATGCTATCCACAAGGTGCTTACTGAAAATGAGCTGGCGGAGAACCTTTCTAAAAAAGGCATACAGCGCGCTACTCAATTCTCATGGAATAATACAGCACAGCAGTATATTTCTTTATACAAAGAAGTTTATAAAGAGTTTAATCCTTGATATTTTGACTATATTGCAGAATGAAAGAGCAATTTAATAATTGAACAGTGAATAAAGTTAATTATATCAACATTGGAGACTTAAATAACTTATTACTTAAAAAATTAAGTTCCTTACCAAGGAATTTTGATTTAATAGTAGGATTACCTGAAAGTGGACTTATACCTGCTAACTTAATTGCTCTATATCTTAACCGGCCACTTACTGACTTATATTCGTTTATGAATAGTCACATCTATTCTGCTGGAAAAAGAGGAGGTTATTTTGTAACACAGGAACTAAAAAGGGTTTTGATTGTAGATGATGTAGTGCAAAGCGGTGCTACCATAAAAGCTACCAGAAAAGCCCTCATGCCTTTTGCCAACAACTACGACATAAGCTATTGTGCTGTTTATGTAGTTAAAGGAAAGGAAGCCGAGGTTGATTATTATTTTGACACAATCGATATCCCCTTCTTCTCTCAATGGCATCTACTCAGGTATGGCATCAGAGAAAAAGCTCAATTCACACAACAGCTTCCACCTTACTATACAAAACTTGAAGAATTTCCATTTCTATTGGCTCCTACAGCCATTCAGGCTGAAGCTACCTTCAAATTAACAGGGCAAGCTGTTTTGTCACTGTCAGATCTCACATTAATTGATAGTATGACCCTAACCTGGAAAAATGTAAAAAGTGGAAAACGCATTCCCGGATTCAGACTTCATGCCGTTCATTTAAAATATCAACTACTTCGATTCTTCAAAAAGTTATTTTAATATATGTTAGAACTATTCTTTTGGCTGTGTGCCCTGGTTATTATTTATACCTATCTTGGATATGGATTAGTTCTGTACCTGTTAGTACGATTGAAAAGAAGGAAAATAACCAAAGTGAGTCCTCCGATTAAGGTCGAAGATCTCCCTGAGATTACACTAATGGTGGCAGCATACAATGAAGTTAACTATGTAGACCTGAAAATGGAGAACTCCCTATCTTTGAACTATCCAGCCGAAAAACTTCATTTTATATGGGTTACAGATGGTTCGGATGATGGCACACCTGAGCTCTTACAGCAAAAATATCCAGGGGTAAAAGTGCTGCACCAAGCTGAGCGACAAGGGAAAATTGCTGCAATCAACAGAGCAGTTAGCTATGTAACCACACCTTATATCGTTTTCTCAGACGCCAACACACAACTAAGCATTGATTCCATTTTACGTATAGCTGCTCTGTTTAAAGATCCAACTGTAGGTTGTGTATCGGGAGAGAAAAGAATTATTACAGAGGATAAAGCTGCAGCAGCATCTGCCGGAGAAGGAATTTATTGGAAATACGAATCCACTCTTAAACGATGGGATGCCGAACTTTATTCTGCTGTCGGTGCTGCTGGAGAGTTATTTGCAGTACGAACTGAATTATTCAATCCTGTAGAAACTGACACACTGCTCGATGATTTTGTGATTTCTCTACGAATAGCCATGAAAGGATATCGTATTGAGTACGATCCGGAAGCTTATGCTGCAGAATGGGCTTCCGAATCAATTAAAGAAGAGTTAAAACGAAAAATCCGGATTGCCGCCGGAGGTATTCAATCTATAATACGCCTCTACCCTTTACTCAACATTTTCAAATATGGCATTCTTTCATTTCAATATATTTCACATCGGGTGTTACGATGGACTATTACACCGCTGCTGTTGCCGATTGTTCTTATAGTCAATATACTATTGGCCAATGATAGTTATTTCTATACCATTCTACTTCTTCTTCAAGGTGTATTCTATCTTTGCGGATTAATCGGGCAACAATTGGAACATAGAAAGTTAAAAATAAAGCTTTTTTTTGTTCCTTACTACTTTTTATTTATGAATTACGCAGTTTTCTTAGGATTTTTCAGATATTTGCAGAACAAACAAAGCGTAAACTGGGAAAGAGCTAAACGCATGGATCATAATCCAACGTAAATCAATATTATGAAAAGAATTTTAGTCACTGGCGGAGCAGGTTTTATTGGCTCTCATCTGTGTGAACGATTACTTAACGATGGAAATCAAATCATTTGTCTTGACAACTTTTTTACCGGAAGACCAAGGAATGTTGAACATTTAATTCAGAATCCTGATTTTGAACTAGTCGAGCATGATGTAATACTTCCCTACACTAAAGAAGTTGATGAAGTATACAACCTTGCCTGCCCAGCCTCCCCTGTTCACTATCAATTCAATGCCATCAAAACTGCGAAAACTAATTTCCTGGGAGCCATGAATATGCTTGGACTGGCAAAGAAATTTAATGCCAGGATTTTACAGGCTTCCACCAGCGAGGTATATGGAGATCCCAACCTACATCCTCAACCTGAAGAGTATTGGGGTAATGTAAATCCGGTTGGTTTTCGCTCATGTTACGATGAAGGAAAGCGTTGTGCTGAGACTTTATTTATGGATTATTACCGTCAACACAATGTCAGGATTAAAATAATCCGGATTTTTAACACTTATGGCCCGAAGATGTTACCTAACGACGGACGAGTGGTATCCAACTTTATTGTTCAAGCTCTTAAAGGTGATGACCTGACTATTTTTGGTTCTGGCAACCAGACAAGAAGTTTTCAATACGTTGATGATCTTGTTGAAGGTATGGTCAGAACAATGAACACACCTGAATATTTTACCGGCCCTATTAATCTTGGTAATCCTGTTGAATTTACGATGTTACAACTTGCTCAGAAGGTAATCGACCTCACAGGTACTTCATCAAAATTAATATTCAAGCCATTACCTTCGGATGATCCTAAGCAAAGACAGCCAGATATATCACTAGCCCGCAAAATGCTTAAAGGGTGGGAACCGGCTATTCAACTGGAACAAGGACTTAGACAAACAATTAATTATTTTGAAAATGAATTAAAAGCCGGCAGATTATAAAATAATCAGTTTATCAATGATGTATGAAATTACAAAATCACCGACATTGGTACCAGGTCTGCCTTTTTACAATTAACCAATCCACGCTCAATAAGCACATTTAACTCATAAACTATATCAGAGTAATCCGAACGATTACCACAATAATATAATTCAGTCAACGGATGACGGTCACGTATATGGAGAATTAAATCATACATATGAGGTGGAGAAGACAACTTGCTGTATTCTTCGTAGGTATAATTCAAGAAAGCAACCCGCTCATTGATCCCCCTGTTATCTAATAAAAAACCTTTAGTTAGCTGATGTGGCTTCATCAATTTACCATTTGACATCAAATCTGAGGGAGCAGGATATGAAACTATACGAGTATGCGTTTCATTCATGATAACTGGAACAAGATCTGAATAATCACCCCTTGTTTTGTATATAACAGTAGGAGCAGTTGCCATCCATCCTGTAAGATACTCAGTAGATGGGCCTGTTTCAGTCAACGTTTTTTTTGTACCACACCCGATCATAGCAACCCAAACTGCGATAAGTATAACCCTTAAAAATTTCATTTGTACTAATTATTCTAGTTTTTTATAAAGCGCTTTTGCACTACTTCTCCCCTATCATTTTCCGCTCTCAGAAAATAAACTCCAGGCATCAAATCACTCACAGGTATTTTCAATTGCATCTCTCCCTTCGTAAGTTTGTATACTACCCTTTTCCCATCTATTGAATATATTGAAACGGATTCCTTTAAAGAAGGCAATTCGATTTCTAATATATCGCTTACCGGATTGGGATACAACACAAGATTCTCAGATTCATTGTTTACAATAGAAGTGCCAACATTATCAGAAAGTGTAAATGGTATCATTGAAAAAGCTTGTGGATCAAGTCTTTTCCATTGATTCAACTCGTTTTTATAATACAACGCAATTTTATAACTGCCATTCTCTAAAGCAATCTCACCTGTAAAATAGATGGTCGCTTTTTCCTGAGTGTCAATTACTACCTGCTGAGGACCAAGATAAGCTATTGACATTCCTAAGTCCGGATTGAAGATAAATGCTATTAATTCGTTATCAAAAACACCTCCCGTATTTTGAATAGTTGTCTTTAATGACGCCTGATTTTTAAAGACTGATCCATTATCCGGAAATGCAATTACTTCAGTAAGCGTTAATGCCGGAGGTAAAACAGGTTCTGTATTTACGATTACTTTTATAGGGGTTCCTATTGATTGAAATACCGGCTCATCATAATTATTGGCACCATCCATTAACACCGACATCCAGTACTCTCCTGCTGAAACACTAACCAACTCTCTAAATTCTATGGTTTTAGTTTCTCCATTAATAATATTAATCAATTCTGCAGAGGATTCAAGCGATCCTCCTGTGCTCACAGGAGTAAGTTTCACTTTAACTGAAGAATTATATTCAAGACCACTGTTACTTAGTGTTACATTAAATCTACCGGTTTTATTTTCATAAAGATTACCATTGGTTGATAACTCCACTACTTCCAACAAAGAAGTTGAGGGCTCTGTCAAAGACAAAAACGCACTATCAGCCGTAAGCCGTAGTTGTAGTTCGCCGGGAACTCCAACCTTCACAGGAATTGACATCCAGCTCGATTGATTTAAAGCCTTCATTATTGGTTTAATAGAATACGTACCAACTGGTATGTTTTGAGAGATTGATAATGAATTAAAAGGTAGCAAATTATAACCAAAATAAGATCCCAATTGAACAGATTGATAAGAACTAAGTACTCCTACAAAAGATGACCCATTATATAATCCTACTCCGAATTGAACCGTTACAGTCCAGAGACCTCTGTTAAACACTTCTTTAAATGCCAGATTAAAACCTTCTGTTCTTTTAAAGGCCGTACGATTAGCTTCAGGAGTGTTACCTGAATATATCGATAAGCGAGGTTGACTGCTTGCATTAGGCTTCTCTATACCATATGTAATCTGTTGATGATAATTATAGCCTCCAATTCCTCCACCCGTACCCAAACTTTCAGGATTTAAGGCTGTAAGTGCAAAGTATCCGTCAGACATGCCTCCCCACCCCCAGTTAAAATGCAGGTACCCATTCTGATCAACCCCGTCACACACCCACAAATGTCCACTATTATCAGTACTTGATCCCGAATAAAGCACTGGTCTTGCGGCATAGAGCTCATCCAAAATAAGTTGATGCCAATCCTGTCGGTTGTAGTAATTCCGATCTGCCAACTAGATATTCTCATCATAATTAAAGTGTTCGTGTAAAGCTCTCCCCATCTCAGTAACAGATGCTCCACTGGAGGTGTTATAGTCCATATTAACAGCTACACCACAATGATACATTAAAGTTGCAACTGCTTGCCGCTCGTCTTCACTACTTGAATTACTGTAAGTTGGAGTCATCATATTCCAATTGTAGGTTGTCTGCGAAAAATCGACAGACAAAGGAATATTGAGTGTATGAGTTGAATAACTATTCTGTCCGTTTCCTTGCACAGGCCATTGGTAATAACGCATCACCTGAGCCATTCCTGTAGCAACACATCCTGTAACTGCACGGGCGTTATTAGAATCAATTTCAGGACATTGCAAATTATAAGGGTCTCCCTGATTCCATTTAATACTACCCAATAAAGGTGCAACAGTTTGATAGGTTGAATAACCTGGAGTAGTCCGTCCTATATTGACATCAGCTTGACGAACAAGTCTGATTTCATTCTCGTAAACAGATAACCAATACCTCAAATTGTCAGGTATTTTGTTTGAAAGTAAAGACTCGTTAGTTGAGTATGCTAAAACATCACGTGCACGCTGGTCGCCGGATATAATTATATAGCCCTGATTATTAGCAACATTAAACACATAATAAAAAGGTGATTGTTGAACGGAATTACTCAACTCTACGTATTCCAGCATGGATAAGCTATTCGCTGGTGCAACTCTTTGTTGTTGCAAACTAACGTGTTCAATAAAACCGGCGGCAAGTGATTTTGCTTCTCCTAAATCCCTCACTTGAGCTTGTAAACGCCAACTTGTAATTAATAATATAAAAACAATAAAGAATCTGAACCGCATAGTTATAAAATAAAATGAATGGAGGTTAAGGCTGACGTTTAATCGGCAATAAAAGATGAATGACAAAAGTAGAAAAATTTTGATATCCTGAATAGTTTATCCACAGTTTTAACTGTATTAACACATTTCAAATATAAAAAATAAGACTACCTTTGTATTCAATTATTACACTATGACACAGAACATAAAAGAACCTGAATATATTTTTGAAAGTAGCTGGGAAGTATGCAATATGGTTGGAGGCATATATACTGTACTATCAACACGAGCGGCTACCTTGATAGATAAAAAAGGAAATAATCTTATATTCGTTGGACCAGATGTGTGGGCTGAACATGAATCACCCTACTTCAACGAAGATTCAAATCTCCTGATGGATTTACCTGCCTATATTTTTAGCAGGTACGGTCTACACATTCGAACCGGCCGATGGTCAATCCCTGGTAGTCCAATTGCAATTTTAGTAGATTTCTATCCTTTATTAGAACAGAAAAACGATATTTATGCCAGGGTATGGGAAACTTCAGGTGTCAATTCAATGGCAGCTTACGGAGATTATGATGAATCCTCTATGTTTGGCTATGCCAGTGGAATGGTGATTGAAGGTTATTGTAACTATTTTTCAATTCCAAAAGAAACACCCATTGTGGCTCATTTTAACGAATGGATGACTACTTTTGGGTTATTCTACCTACAGCATTCAAAACCAGAAATCGCTACAATATTCACAACTCATGCCACCTCCATCGGACGTTCAATAGCAGGCAATCATAAACCCTTGTACGATTACCTCACGGAGTATAATGGAGATCAGATGGCTAATGAGTTAAATATGACTTCTAAACATTCGACCGAGAAACAAGCAGCACATCTTTCAGACTGTTTTACAACAGTTAGTAAAATAACAGCTCTTGAATGTATACAATTACTCGACAAACAACCTGATGTAATTACACCTAACGGATTTGAAGATGACTTCGTACCTACAGGCAACACATTTAATGCTAAAAGAAAATCTGCACGTAAATTACTAAAACAGGTTGCAGAAACGTTAACAGGTGAAACCTTAAACGAAGATGCTCTTTTTGTAGGCACAGCCGGAAGATATGAATACAAAAACAAAGGATTAGATGTGTTTATTGAAGCATTAAAGCATCTTAATGATGATAAATCTACTAACAGGCAGGTAGTTGCCTTTATAATGGTGCCTGCCTGGATACAAGGTCACCGAACCGATCTGGCACAAAGTCTGCACCACGAACAGCCCTTACACGCTTACAACAGAATCACTACGCATGAACTTCACAACTATTCAGGTGACCCTGTTATAAGCGCCCTTGACTGGTTTCATCTTCACAATCATCCTCACGACAATGTAAAAGTGGTATTTGTGCCTGCCTATCTTAACGGTAAAGATGGCATTTTTGATCTTCCTTATTACGATTTACTAATCGGATTAGACTTAACCGTCTTTGCATCCTATTATGAACCATGGGGATATACACCTCTTGAAAGTGTTGCCTTCCACGTTCCAACTATTACTACCGATCTATCCGGATTTGGCGAATGGGTAAATGACCAACCGCAGCATATCCGGAATGGAGTTGGTATAATTCACCGTTCCGATTACAACGGACACGAAGTTGCTATGCAAATAGCCCAAATGATACATGATTTCATCCTGGAAGATAAACAAACAATTATAACAATTCGTAAAAAAGCAGCGGCAATTGCTAAAAAAGCTCTATGGGGAAACTTTATTAAATTCTATGAGAGTGCCTATTCCATTGCCTTAAACAACGCTTCTGAACGCAATAAAAATTAATGCAATCGTTTGCTTAGCTCAACTCAAAGTATGCTGTATAACATAGTATTAAATAAAAAAAACGTCGTATATTTGCATACGATATTATAAAACATTTATTTGAATCATCTTTGAACTCAAAAATAGTTATGAAAATTAAAACAAATCACGTTAACGAGACCAACTGGAGAGAGCTTAATGTAACCTCCAACCTTCCCGAAAGCTTAAAGAAGCTGGAAGAATTGGCACATAATCTTTGGTGGGTTTGGAATAGTGACGCAAAACAACTTTTCCGCACACTGAGCGCAGAAGCATGGAAAGAGGCCGGTTCAAATCCAGTTCAGATGTTGAATATATTAACTCACGAAGAATTAATTGATCTGGCAAACAACAAAGAGTTTATAACAAAACTCGATACAATATATGCACACTTTCAGGAATATATCAACACTCCGCTTAACAAAGAAAAACCTTCAGTAGCCTATTTCAGTATGGAATACGGACTAACGGAGGTATTAAAGATTTACTCCGGAGGATTGGGAGTTCTTGCGGGTGACTATTTAAAAGAAGCCAGCGACTGCGCTATAGACATGTCAGCGATCGGCTTCCTTTATCGCTATGGCTATTTCACTCAATCACTCTCCGTTGAAGGACAACAGGTTCCTATTTACGAGCCTCAGAATTTCAACTCATTACCCATCAAACAATTAAAAGATAGTAACGACCAACCTATAATTGTAGAAGTACCTTACCCCGGACGCATAGTGTACGCACAGGTCTGGAAGGCATCTGTAGGACGCATCAACTTATATCTCCTGGACACTGACCATGACATGAACAGTGAGTTTGACCGTCCAATAACCCATCAGCTATACGGAGGAGATTGGGAAAACAGATTAAAACAGGAAATAATGTTAGGTATAGGTGGTATCCTTACCTTGCAGAAGTTAGGCATACAAAAACAAGTGTACCATTGTAACGAGGGACACGCAGCACTTATTAACGTACAACGCTTATCTGACTATATTTCTGAAGGATTAAACTTCAATCAGGCAATTGAAGTTGTTCGTTCCAGTTCTTTATACACCGTTCACACCCCTGTACCTGCCGGACATGATAGTTTTGAAGAAGGACTCTTCCACAAATACATGTCCGACTACCCTGCTAAACTACAAATAAGCTGGGATGAATTTATGGATATGGGACGCGAACATCCTGGTAATAAAGAAGAAAAGTTCTCCATGAGTGCATTTGCGTGCAATGCCAGTCAGGAAGTAAACGGTGTAAGCTGGTTACATGGAAAAGTTTCACAGGAGATGTTCAATCCGATCTGGAAAGGCTACTTCCCTGAAGAACTTCACGTAAGCTATGTTACTAATGGCGTTCACCTCCCTACATGGACTGCAAGTGAGTGGAAAAAAGTATACGAAAAATATTTTAGTCCCGAGTTCTATAACGACCAGTCTAATATGAAAATATGGAATGCTGTCTACGATATCCCTGACCAGGTTATCTGGGAGACCCGCATGTTCATGAAGAACAGGCTGGTTGAATTCATCAAAAATCAATTCCGCGAAAACTGGCTTAAGAACCAGGGAGACCCTTCCAGGATTGTAAACATTCTGGAATCAATTAATCCAAAAGCATTAATCATAGGCTTTGGTCGCCGTTTTGCCACGTATAAACGTGCTCATTTATTATTCACCGACCTCGAACGCCTTGAACGTATTGTCAACAATCCTCATCGTCCAGTTCAATTTCTTTTCACAGGAAAAGCACACCCTGCTGACGGAGCCGGACAAGGGTTAATTCGCAGGATAATTGAAATCTCACGCATGCCTCAGTTCCTTGGTAAAGTTATTTTCCTGGAGAATTATGATATGCGTTTGGCTAAACGATTAATATCGGGCGTTGACATTTGGTTAAACACACCTACCCGTCCGCTTGAAGCATCAGGCACATCAGGTGAAAAGGCTCAGATGAATGGAGTTCTTAATTTCTCAGTTCTTGATGGCTGGTGGTTGGAAGGATATGTAAAAGGGGCTGGATGGGCTCTGACAGACAAACGTACCTACGAAAATCAGGAACATCAGGACCAGCTGGATGCTGCAACATTGTATAGCATGCTAGAGAATGAAATAGTACCTATGTATTTTGCTAAAAACACAAAGGGCTATTCTACCGAATGGATACAATACATTAAAAACTCTATTGCTCAGATTACTCCTCGTTTTACAACTAAAAGAATGATTGACGATTATGTAAATCGTTTTTACACCAAACTTGCAAAGAGAAGTTCAATTCTGAAGGAGAATAATTTTGCCAAAGCCAGAGAAATTTCAGAATGGAAACAAGAAATGGCTCAAAAGTGGGATCAGATTGAAGTTGTTAACGTCAGTCAAATTGACCACTCACACGAAGAGCCTCATGTTGGACAAGGCACAACCCTTAACGTAGAGATTGATACTAAAGACCTACACAATAAAGGCATTGGAGTAGAATTAGTTATCACACGCTTAACGAAAAACAACAAAGAGCAGCTATACGACGTAGAAGAATTGCAATTAGTTAAGACCGAAGGGAGTCATCTGTTCTTTAGTCTTGATTATGTTATGAATCGTGCAGGTAACTTCAAATATGCCTATCGTATGTTCCCGAAAAATGAGGATCTACCACATCGTCAGGATTTCTGTTACGTTAGATGGTTATAAACAAAAAAAACACTCATAAAAAAAGCTGCTTTTTAGTAAGGCAGCTTTTTTTATACTATAATCTTTTACTTAATCGGGGAGTAATTTCCCTTTTCCACGAAACAAAATCACCAGCTAAAATATGCTTACGTGCTTCTTTAACCAACCACAAATAAAAAGCTAAGTTATGAATAGATGCGATTTGCATTGCCAAAAGCTCTTTACTGACAAACAAGTGACGCAGGTAAGCCTTCGTATAACTGTGATCCACATACGAAGTGCCAAATTCATCCAGCACTGAGAAATCATTTTTCCATTTCTCATTTTTCATATTCATAATACCCTGCGAGGTAAATAACATCCCGTTTCTACCGTTGCGGGTAGGCATTACACAGTCAAACATATCTACTCCTCTTTCAATTCCTTCCAAAATGTTCTCAGGAGTACCTACACCCATTAAATAACGTGGCTTATCGACAGGCAGGATTTCATTTACAACTTCAATCATTTCGTACATCTTCTCTGCAGGCTCACCAACTGCCAGTCCGCCAATAGCATTCCCTTCTCTGTTCTGAGATGCGATAAACTCTGCCGACTGACGTCGCAAATCAGGATACACACATCCCTGAACGATCGGAAAGAATGTTTGAGAATAGCCATATTTATTGTCTGTAGCGTCAAATCGTTTTAATCCTCTCTCAAGCCACCTATGTGTTAACTCCATCGAAGTTTTCGCATACTCATAGGGAGCATTACCAGGTGTACACTCATCGAAGGCCATCATTATGTCTGCTCCGATTATACGCTGAATATCAACAACTCTTTCCGGTGTAAATAAATGCTTACTCCCGTCTATATGGGATCTGAAATGTGCACCCTCTTCTTTTAATTTACGATTTGCCGAGAGAGAAAAAACCTGATAACCTCCACTATCCGTAAGAATCGGACGATCCCAACCATTAAATTTATGTAAACCTCCTGCTTGCTCAAGTATTTCCAATCCCGGTCTGAGGTACAAATGATAGGTATTCCCGAGAATTATCCGGGCGTCGATATCTTCTTTCAATTCATGAAAATGGACTGCTTTAACAGATGCTACAGTCCCAACCGGCATAAAAATAGGCGTTTCTATCTGACCATGATCGGTAGTAATTACACCGGCACGTGCCCATGAACCTGTATCGGTATGTTGCAGTTGAAATTTCATGTAAACAATTAAAATGAAGAACGAAGAAAGTTTCTCAATATTTGCTCTCCCTGATCTCCCGATTTTTCAGGATGAAATTGAACAGCAATAAAATTATCTTTACGAATAGCCGCACTGTAAGCATCGGGGTAGGATGCTGAAGCTATAGTATAGGTGCTTAACGGGACAAAATAGCCATGTACAAAATAAACATAGGTTGATTCAGTAACCAAACTAAACAAGGGCGATTCCAGCAAAGAGATCGTATTCCAACCTATTTGTGGAACTTTTAAACCATTGCTTTCGGAGAATTGCTTTACTGTCAACGGGAAGATACCCAAACATTCTGTATTATTCTCTTCAGAGAATTGACACATAAGTTGCATGCCCAAACAAATACCTAACACGGGCTGTGTAAGAGAAGGTATAAGTTTATCCAACCCCTTTTCGCGTAGATATGCCATCGCTGAAGAAGCTTCACCCACTCCGGGGAAAATAACTCTGTCAGCTGCACGAATTTCATCCGGGTTGTCGGTGACAAGTGCGTCTACCCCGATACGTTCGAGGGCAAAAAGCACTGACCGGATATTTCCGGCATTATACTTAATGATAACCGTTTTACTCACTTTACTAAGCGATTGGTAGCTGTTTCCGGAAAAACTACAGAAGGCTTGAACCCCTTTGCTTCTTCCATTTCCATCATAGCATACGCCATGATTATTATAACATCTCCGGGTTGGACCAAACGAGCTGCAGCTCCATTAATACAAATCATACCAGAGCCTCTTTCACCTGTAATTACATAGGTTTCAAATCGCGCTCCGTTATTATTGTTAACGATAGTTACCTTTTCGTTAGCAATCAGATTTGCGGCCGACATCAGGTCCTCATCGATTGTTATACTTCCGATATAGTTCAAGTTAGCCTCGGTTACAGAAGCACGGTGAATTTTCGATTTTAATACTGTTACGAACATCTTACAACATCAATTAACCTCACTTCTCCGCAAAACACAGCAATACAACCTACAGTAGGCTCATCCCAGCTTTTTGCTGTTTGCAAGGTATTAATATTAGCAATTTCAAAATACTCTAACCGCAACTCAGGAATGCTTTCAATCTGATTCTCAACCCAGATTACGAGTTCCTGCGGCGATTTATTCGGAACAAAGGTACGACATTCAAATAAAACTTTCGATATATTCGCTGCGATTTCACGTTGAATAGGTGTTAAACGTGCGTTTCTGCTACTCATTGCGAGGCCTGAAGCTTCACGAACTATAGGGCAGGCAACAATTTCGACATCAAACTGCAAACTCTTAGTCATATGACGAATAATAGCCAGTTGCTGAAAATCCTTTTCACCAAAATATGCCCTGTCAGGTTGAACCAGACGGAACAGTTTGCTGACAATCTGTACAACACCATTAAAATGACCAGGTCTAAACCGACCCTCCATCACTGCATCCAACCCCCCAAACTCAAATTCAAAGGGCTGCGCAAGCTCCTCGCCTGAATAAATGTCTGCAACAGATGGAGCAAACACTACCCCACAACCAACCTCATTCAACAGCTTTACATCATTTTCCAGATTCCGCGGATATCTTTCAAGATCTGCTTTATTGTTAAATTGAGTCGGGTTAACAAACACACTCACTACAGTAAGGTCATTCTCTCCGGCGGAACGACGTACAAGTGTCAGATGACCTTCATGCAGAGCTCCCATGGTTGGAACTAATCCAACAGACTTACCGGATGACCTGTGTTCCAGCATAATAGAATGTAATGCTGATACCGAATTTATTATTTGCATAACTTACCTTTCTAAAAACTTTCGAAAAAATGACTGCAAAAGTACAAAAAGTTCCCGGTATAAAAACATTGGGTGTTAAAATCAAAATTTTTTCGTATCTTTGCGAGAGAATTTATATAATTGCATGAAAAAAGTTAACAAAGTACTTTATATTTCTCAGGAAATATTCCCTTACTTACCTGAATCACCGGTAGCCGATATGGGCAGATATTTGCCTCAGGCTGTACAAGACCGCGGACGGGAAACCCGCACTTTCATGCCTAAATTCGGAGCCATCAATGAACGCCGCAACCAGCTTCATGAGGTCATCCGACTTTCAGGAATGAACCTGATTATCGACGACACCGATCACCCCCTGATTATCAAAGTTGCCTCAATACAATCTGCACGCCTGCAGGTTTACTTTATTGATAACGATGACTTCTTTCGTCGCAAAAACACAATTACCGACGAAGATGATGTTGAATACAGTGATAACGACGAACGTACCATCTTCTTTGTACGAGGCGTTATGGAGACTGTAAAAAAGCTAAGATGGACTCCCGATGTTATTCACTGTTTAGGTTGGATGACGGCGCTAGCCCCGCTCTATATCAAAAAAGCATTTAACCAGGATCCATTCTTTAAAAACTCCAAAGTAATTTACTCCTTGTTTCAGGATGATTTCAAGCAACCTTTCCGTAGTCTGTTTGCGGATAAACTGATACTCGAAGGCATTGAACCTTCCGATGTAGCTCACCTGAAAGAAGAGGATATAGATTTCGTAAAACTCAGCAAGCTGGCGATCGACTACTCTGATGGCATCATTCAGTCAGTACCCGAAACCAATCAGGAAATACTGGACTATGTTCAGTCTACCGGCAAGAAATTCATCCCGTACAAGGAAGATGAAGACTATGCTGATGATTACGTACGCTTTTACGACAGTGTAATGTAGTCCTTAAAAGAAACACTTCTATCTTTTAGTTTCCGTATGAAAACTCTTTCATTCTATTTTTTAATGATATCAATGCTGCTACTCAGCGCATGTTCTGATATCAATGTTTCTGATATGGGTAGTCAACTTCTTCCTACAGGAGATCAGATCACCGTTAGTTCAGAAACATTTACTGTACAATCAGAGGATTATATTGTTCCATCGATTTATGCGTATCCCGACTCTTTCCTGCTGGGAACCTTTTACGATGAAAAATACGGGACTACGCATGCCGACATTCTGGCACAGGTAGAGAAACCTGCTCAATACATTTATCCTGAAAATGTATCCATCACACCCGATTCAGTGTATTTGCTACTTTATTACAAACAATATTTTGGCGACCGTTATTCTCCCATGCACATTAGCGTGTATGAAATGAACAAAGCCACATTCAACTATACTCAGGCCTATCCTTCTAATCTGAATCCGTCTGACTATACTGATAAATCGCTTTTATTAGGCCAAAAAACCATTACAGCAGTCGATGCTTCCGGCGAGGGCGACTCAACAGTCGTAGCGATAAAACTCTCAAATGAATTCCTTCAACGTTTTTCCAAAGCCAGTCCTGACATCTATGAAGATGAAGCAAAATTTCTTGATTTTTTCAAGGGTTTGTACATCACTACCGACTTTGGCTCTGCCACTATGTTATACCTCAAACAGATCGATTTAGAGTATTTTCATCATTACACATACTCAGGCAAGAGTACTTCCGGTCAGGATAGCACAATTACAGTAAATAATGTATTTACCTTCCCAGCCAACCAGTCAGTTCGTCAGGTCAATCGCTTTTTACATCCCGACATTGAAAACGTAAAGGCCAGTCTACAAGCAAAAACCAAACAGGTACACTATATCTCTTCTCCGGCAAACATCTTTACCAAGGTACGTTTGCCAATCCGTTCGATGCATTCAACTATGGAAAGTGCAGATAAGCGATTATCTATCAACAGCGCTAAACTTCGTCTGGATATGGGAGAAATTGACACTAACAACTTCTCTATGCCAATAAGTTCATCCCTGCTTTTAGTCAGACAAAATGCAGTGGATCGTTTCTTTGCAAAAAAAGAGCTCCCTTCTGATACTGTAGCAATTGTTGGCACCTACAGTTATGAGCTTAACCCAACAACCAACGAATATGATTTCTATTATGAGTTTGACCTGGCCCGTTATATTGCAAACGAATTTAAACAAGCCAATCTGTTAAACACCGTTTTACCTGAATATGCCGACTTTGTGGTCGTACCAGTGCGTGTAACTACCAATAGTAGTAATTACGTGACGAAAGTAAAACACCAGATTCTGATGAATGCCGTAACCATTTGCGGAGGTCAACATCCGGATAAACCCATGAAAATAAGGACAATTTTCAGCAAGTTCTGATAGTATTTAAAAAAATATATCTATCTTTGCACCCTCAATTTTTATATCAACATAAAGTCTAACCTACTATTTATTAGTAAAAAAAGTTTTCATTACATGGAAGAAAATCAAATTCCGGTTGAAGAAACCAAGAATGTTGCTGAAGAAACAGTAGCGGCTGCAGCTGCTGTTGAAGCAAGTCCCGCAGTTATTGAAGAAGCACCCTCAAAAGAAAAACCAGCTCCTGCTGCTCCCGTAGTAGAAGCCGAATTCGATTGGGATGCATACGAAAAAGGTGACACTATGAGTTCTGCCGACAAAAAGGCACTCGAAAGTGTTTACGACAACACCCTGAACGCCATTAAAGACAAAGAAGTGGTAGAAGGAACGGTTATTTCGATCAACAAACGCGAAGTTGTTGTAAATGTTGGTTACAAATCCGATGGTATCGTACCAATGAGCGAATTTCGCTACAACCCCGAACTAAAAGTAGGTGACAAGGTTGAAGTATACATCGAAAGCCAGGAAGACAAAAAAGGACAGCTTCTCCTTTCACACAAGCAAGCACGCGCTACCCGCTCATGGGATCGTGTAAACGAAGCTCTTGAATCTCAGGAAGTAGTTAAAGGTTTCGTTAAATGTCGTACAAAAGGCGGTATGATTGTAGATATCTTCGGTATCGAAGCATTCCTTCCGGGTTCACAAATCGATGTGAAGCCAATCCGCGATTACGATGTATTTGTTAACAAGACTATGGAATTCAAGGTTATTAAAATCAACCATGAATTCAAAAACGTTGTGGTTTCGCACAAGGCTCTTATTGAAGCTGAACTCGAAAACCAGAAGAAAGAAATTATCGGCAAACTGCAAAAAGGTCAGGTACTCGAAGGTACCGTTAAAAACATCACCTCTTACGGTGTGTTTATCGACCTTGGCGGCGTAGATGGTTTGATCCATATTACCGACCTGTCATGGGGTCGCGTTTCACATCCTGAAGAAATAGTTACACTTGATCAGAAGATCAATGTTGTAATTCTTGACTTTGATGATGAAAAGAAACGTATTGCTTTAGGTTTGAAACAACTTGTTCCACACCCATGGGATGCATTAAGTGCCGATCTTCAGGTAGGTGACAAGGTAAAAGGTAAAGTAGTAGTTATGGCCGACTATGGTGCATTCGTTGAAATCGCACCTGGTGTTGAAGGTTTGATTCACGTTTCAGAAATGAGCTGGTCACAGCATCTTCGTTCGGCACAAGACTTCCTTAAAGTAGGTGACGAAGTTGAAACTGTTATCCTGACTCTTGATCGTGAAGAACGCAAAATGTCATTGGGTATCAAACAACTCAAATCTGATCCATGGGAAAACATTGAAGAAAAATATGCTCTCGGATCAAAACACACTGCGAAAGTACGCAACTTCACCAACTTTGGTGTATTTGTAGAAATCGAAGAAGGTGTTGACGGCCTGATTCACATTTCCGATTTGTCATGGACTAAGAAAGTTAAACATCCTTCTGAATTTACTCAGATTGGAAGTGAAATTGAAGTACAGGTACTCGAAATCGACAAAGCAAATCGTCGTTTGAGCCTTGGTCACAAGCAAATGGAAGAAAATCCATGGGATGTTTTGGAAACTATGTTTACCGTTGACAGTATCCATGAAGGTGTAATCATCGAAATGATGGACAAGGGTGCTGTTGTATCACTGCCATACGGAGTTGAAGGTTTCGCAACACCTAAACACCTTATCAAAGAAGACGGGTCACAAGCTCAGCTCGATGAGAAGATGATGTTTAAGGTAATCGAATTCAACAAAGATGCAAAACGAATCATTCTTTCTCACAGTCGTATTCATGAAGATGTAAAACGTGCTGAAAAAGCAGCAACTTCTGATGCCAGCGGCGAAGCTCCAAAGCGAGTGAAAAAAGCGAAGAAGGAAGAAGCACCAGTGGTAAGCACACAGGCTACTGAAAAAACAACTCTTGGCGACATCCAGTCTTTAGCAGATCTTAAAGATCAATTGATCAACGAAGCTGCTGAGAAAATGGTAAAAGCAGAAAAAGCTAAAAAAGCAAAGGAAGTAAAAGCAGCTAAAGAAGATACTTCAGCAGAAGCTTAATTCCGGTTTAATACTTGTAAAACGGGACATTTTTTTATAAAATGTCCCGTTTTTGTTAGAACTAATCCTGAAAAGCTGTTGTTTAATAAGTATTAGATTGATCCCATGAAACACAAACTCAGCAGGCCCCTGCTTTATCACATAATATTTGAAAGTAACACCAGGTACGGGAAACTGTTTGACATTATCCTTTTATGGATAATTGCGGCGAGTGTTCTCATTGCTATGGTAGATAGTATCAGCGGTCTTAATGAATCTACCTACAACTTATTATCAGGCGCTGAATGGGTCTTTACAATATTGTTTACGCTTGAATACATTACCCGTATATATGTCCATCCCAAACCAGCCAACTACATTTTCAGTTTCTGGGGCATAATTGATTTAATAGCTGTATTTCCGGCCTACCTAAGTCTGTTCATCTACGGATACAATTATCTTCTCGTTGTTCGTTTACTTCGACTTTTGCGTGTCTTCAGAGTATTAAGGATGGTGCGATTTAGCAAAGAAGCAAATACATTACTCCGCGCATTAAAAGCGAGTCTGTACAAAATTGGTATTTTCTTTTTATCCGTACTATGTATTGTAGTAATTCTGGGTACCCTGCTCTATGTTATAGAAGGACCTGAAAATGGTTTTTCAAATATATTCCAAAGTATCTATTGGGCAATTATTACAATCACTACTGTAGGATACGGGGATATTGTCCCACAAACCGTTGCGGGTAAATTTATATCCTCAGTAGCAATGATAATCGGCTATGCGATCATTGCAGTTCCAACAGGGATTGTAACTGTTGAAATGGCCCGCACAGCTGAAACCACCAGGAAATGTCAAAAATGTGGACACCACAACCCTCCTGCTTCACAGTTTTGCAATAAATGTGGAGAGCAATTACCTGATAAGGAATAAACTCAGGCAGAAAGAATCTTACGATAAATACAAGTTTGGTTATTACAGGTCGCACAACCATAATCACGGTGTCGCGCCTTCTTACCGATGCCTATAACTCCACTAACCGACTTACGGGGTAACATGAGAGCCGATTCAGTTAGAATAACACCCGAAGTTTGATCCGGAATAAGAGAAAATAAGGTGTGCTGATCAACTAAAGGCCAGTTACAATAACCCGGGCTATAGCGGTTAGTACAGGAAAGACCCTCCTCCTTAGAAGATAATTCCAGACTCTCCTGAATATTATCCATTGCTTTTTCAACGGTCAGTGAGCCTATTGCATCGATTAAGTAAGCCTCCAACAATTCGCCATCAGCTGAAAAATGATCCGCCATATCAGTTAGCTCTGGTCCGGCCGTAGCCACAAACACCGCAATCTGTTCACTCCCTTTTAAATAACCTGCCACTTGTATACCTATATGTAAGGTCTTACCTTCGACTATTAAAATACCATCTGCTATATTAAGCACCTCAACATCCATTATTCTGTACGAACCTCTGATGTTTGCAAGTTGTTGCAACTCCGGCAGAGTATTTTCAATAAATAATAAGGCAGGATGATCTTCTTCAACCAAATGCAGTTGAAGAAAATCATCCAAATCCTCTTTTGCAGGTTTGACTTCCTTGAAAGAATAGGAAAAAGAGCTATACGAACTTTCAGGCATTATTGAACTTTTCAATCGTGGAGAAAAACGCATTCAGGTTATCCACCGATACTCCCGGAGGTAAATCACAGCCACTTGAGATCACAAAGTTCTTATAGGATGCTGTCTGTTTAAGTAAAACAGAGCTGGCTATTTTTATCGAATCAGGACTCCCCTGTCTGAATACTCCTACCGGGTCAAGATTACCCATCACAAGGCAATCCGACGGGCAGGCCTCAAGCACCTCTTCCATCGCGATGGCATTACCAAAGTGAAGTCCAACCGCGCCTGAAGCGATCATAGCCGGTGTACACTGACCACTGTTTCCGCAGTTATGAAGGATAACAGCAAAAGAATCATCTTGCACTGCTTCGACTATTTCTTTAACATACACCGACGAGAATTGAAAACATTCCTCATCAGCCAGCAATCCGGCAGCAGGCTCTGCCATTATAACCCCATGTGTTCCTATTGCTTTAAGAGCAATACAGTACTCCTTAATAAAGGCAGTACATTTTTGAAGCAAGAGTGTAATAGTTTCAGGCTCCAGGTATATTCCCATCATTATTTCCGACATGTCAAACAAACGACCGGCCAATGAGAAAGGACCAATACAACCCGAAAGTATCGGTTTATCCTTTATACGCTCAACGGCCAGTTTATTTGCTTTCAGGTATTCAGGCACACGTGCTGCCGATAAGTCAGGTACTTTCAATGCTTCCACTGAGGCAAGGTCATTCACGAGCCTCCCTACTACGGAAGGAATTTCATCGTCCGTCATCACAATCTCTGCTCCGAAAGCTTCAGCCTCCATGGTCAGATCCATGATAGCTGTAGCAGCCATTGTTGGAAAATGATCAGCCAGGTATTCCATGGCTGTACAATGAATCTCTCCATCACTTACCGCTTGCTTTACGGTATAACCAAGTGCCTCGATCCCCGGATGTGTCATCACCGGCATTGCCAACCGAACGGGGCTATTCAAAACATAGTCTTTTAAATTCATACTCATTAACTAGCTAGTTTATCCAACCATTGTACACCCTCCTGAGGATCACGTCCGTATCCATCTGCACCAACTGATTTTGCAAAATCAGCACTTAACGGAGCTCCGCCAACAATTACTTTTGTTGCAGGCGAAACTTCTCTGATAGCAGTAATAACCTGTGGTATATTCACCATGGTTGTAGTCAACAGAGCAGAAATACCTACCACAGCGTCGGGATACAATTTTAATGTTTCAATAAACTTTTCAGTCTTTACATCCACACCCAGGTCAACTACCTCCCAGCCGGCTCCTTCCACCATCATGCTTAACAGGTTTTTTCCAATATCATGCAAATCGCCAAACACAGTTCCAACAATAAACGTTCCTTTGCGTTTCACTGCTCCGGAGCTGAAATAAGGTTTTAAGTGAGCCATGGCTGCACTCATGGATTTTGCCGACAACAACATCTGTGGAACAAATATCTTATTTTCACTGAACTTCTGACCTACCTTATTCATGGATGCTATCAACGCATCATACAGTATAACATTCGGATCGTACCCCTGTTCTAAGGCTAATTTGGTTAACTCATCACTGCCGGGCTGGCCTTTCATCGTTGCAGGATACGGTGAAGCCTCATTAATCTTCCCGAACTCAACACAAGTAAAAATCTGTTCAATTAGCTGTGTATTCATATAATGTATTTTTCATTAAATATTAAAATGTACTTCCATACGCTATAATGACGGATGAAATGAATAAAAGTACTAAGGCTAATCCCAATATCCGATAGGTCGACCTTTGTACCTGTTTCCACTCTTTCATAATAACACCCACAATATAGCTGAAAAAGATAAGCATCGTCATGTGTAAAACCCAGCTTATAAACTGAAATTCGCCCATCTGAACGTGCCCCAATCCGTAGAAAAAGAACTGACCGGTCCATAAGGTGCCGGCAAGTGCCGACCAGCCATAATTTTCCAATAGTCGTGCAGATGCCCCCTTTTTAGTTGCCTTCCTGGTATCAGAAGAACTTATTGATAAAAGTTCACCTAATGTTCCTTGTTTAATTCCTGCAACCACAAACCAGATAAGGTTGACTACAAAACAACCTGAAGTAGAAACAATCAATTTAGCATTCCCTTCAAAATGCCCGGCACCCCGTTCTGCTGCCAGGTCGGCTATCGGCTGACCGGCTTCCAGTGAGATATTAAATACTGCCGATAACAAGCCACCCAAAATTGCAAGTGTTAACCCAACAGGCATGTTAAATCCCAATTTATTCTCTCCCAGGTCTTTTTCTTTTCTGAATCCTGCCAAACCACTTAGAGCAACTCCGATTACGGCGATTACCATCCCAAGCAACACCAACCCGCTACCAGGTTTCGAAAAATAATGCTGAAGAGTTCCATGCATGATTAAAGGGACTAGTGTACCTAAAATTGCCGAAAGTCCGATGCTGATCGTATAGGTCAACGAATACCCGATTTTTTGAATGGCAAATCCGAAGGACATACCACCAAAGCCGTAAATTGCGCCCAGTAGAAAAGCGTTTCGCACACTTTCTTTCGGAGCATCCGTAAGTACATGAAAGAAATCCGGCACTGTTGTCCACCCGATTAGCAGGGGAATCAGCAACCAGGCAAAGAGCGATTGTACCAACCAAAAGGTACCCCACGACCACTGCCGGGTTTTCTGAGAAGGCAAGTAACACATAGAAGCAGAGGCACCTCCTACAGCATGTAAAAAAGTTCCTAAAATTGGATTATTCATAGTACGAATGCTAACAGGTAAATATTTCTTCCATGTCCGACCAAAACTCTCCCGGCAAACGATCGTCGAGTGGCTCCATTAAGGGTTTCACAGCTTCCCACCATTTCTGAGTAGCCTTATCTGCAGCCATAGCAGCCATATCCTTTTCAAAGTCATCGCCCACATATTCAAAACAGGCAAAAAGATTCAATCCCCGTTTAAAGATGGAATAATTACGGATGTTACTCCGGTAAATCTGGTCCACTACTCCCGGCCATGGTTCAGCATGTAAGCGAACGTATTCCGCTTCTCCTTCGGCTTTTAACCGAATCATTTGTCCGATTTTCTTCATCATATCGTCAGGGCATTAAAAAGGGCTTGTACATTAGCCGGGGGTATATCCGGCAAAATTGCTTCGTGACTCGGAGAGATAATAAGTCCCGTGGGAAAGAGTTCTTTTAGTTCATGTACTTTATCTTCCACCTGTTGAGGAGTACCGTGTACCAACAAATGTTGTGCATCCACACCACCACAAAAAGCAGTTTTACCACCGAAAGCAGCTTTCAGCGTCGGAGCATCCATATCTTTCGCCAGTGCCTGAATTGGATGAATAGCATCAACACCCAGTTCTATAAGATCGTCAATAATCGGATAGATCGACCCGCACGAATGATGGATTACCTTTAATCCATAACTCTTCGCCTGATCAACGAGCAGCTTAGTGCCCGGAAAAACCATGGTTCTCAACGAATCCGGATCGACCATCAGTCCGTTTTGCGATCCAAAATCATTTCCAATCAGCACTGCATCAAGATAACCCCTGGTCGCTTCGTAATAGATTTCATTTGCCCGTAAATAAAAAGCTGTTATTTTATCAATCACGGCAGTAAACATCTCCGGATTCATCAACATAACCATCAGGGCTTTTTCCATTCCGAACGCCGAACATGCATCCTGAAAATGGGCCGACCACATAACTCCCATTCGCGCATACTTTTCATCAATAGCCTTTGCCATTGCAGCAGCTTCATTACGATCTATATACCTGGCGGGATCGGGCCAGTCAAACTTATCAACATCAGCAGGATCTTCGTAATCTTCGAAAAAACCCGGTGCTGTTAAGGTGCGCTCATCCGGAGTATCGTCGTGGTTCACTTTCGCAAACTTAAAAGCACAGGCAATATGATTGGAAGGAGGATAATGATACGGAACTTCCAACGGATAAATATCATCATCCAGTAAAAGCTTCAATGCATCAATTGAATTAACTCCGAAGTGAGAAAAAAGGCCTTGCTGTGCTGCAGGTACCGGCAATCCTAACCAGGAGGCGGGCCGGTCGACAGGAGCATTGGCAAGTGTGGCTAAAAATCGTTCTTTGTGTGTCATCATGGAATAAAACTATTATCTTACCGGTATCGGTCAATTATGGAAACTGCCTTGTCAATGTCGGCTTCGTTCTTAAAATCCACATTAATATGTAATCCCTGATTCCCGACATTATCCAGTAAAGGCTCCAGTTCATCAAGAGTAACCCAGTTGGCCATTACCGATTTTCCTCCGGCTAAAATGCGCTTGTACAACTCATACCAACGGGGATCTCCTCCCTGAGGCTGACCGTAACCGGGTGTCCACTGAATAGCATTCAACTCCTTTAACTCCAGTAATGCATCCAGGTGGCGAATGGCATCAACGCCATCAAGATGATACAAGGTGTAATCGATTTTTTCGGTTTGCTCTTTCAAATAGGGGATTGAAAAGTTGCGGAAATCATCTTCACTGATCATAATTGATAAGTCAGTCTGAAGTTTCGATACTTTTCCCGGGGCCCACAGCGAAAAGTAACAAAAAGCCATCTCTCCTTCTACCTGTATAATATCATATAGCTCGTCGAAAACCTTAAAGTAAGTTTCATTTACCTTGCGGAGTTGTTCGTGTGTTCCATCCGGATCGAGTATCATATCCATCATCACATTATCCGGTCCTTTCAGACTGGCAAGCACATCCAGTCCTTCAACAAGATCAGGGCATCCTACCAGGTAATGTCCTTGCGAGCGTTTAACACACGCACGTAGCAGATCTTTATGCAATTTCCACCACCGGCTATTCTCATCAAAAACAATGGAACCATCAAAGCCTTCCTGATCTCTGATCCAGATGGTATCTTCACGCCCTTCCAGTTCGGCACCGAGAAGAGAAGCCAATGAACCCGGACCAAGCTGGGTATTAGCAACCGGAAGAATATCTGCCTTGTACGAATTAACTGACATTGTATAATGCAGGTAATCAGCTCTCCATTCCGGATCAAACCAGAATTGCTCCATATCCTTATGTGGCGCAGGTTTAGCAACCGGAGCATACGGAGCTCCCTCCTTACGCAGATGCTCCCACATACTCAGTACAATACCTTTGTTATTCCACCAATCGGTATAATGTTTTTTCGTTTCTTCAAAATTGAGTTTCCAGCTTGTCATTTTAATATTGTTTGTAGGTGTTACGTGTTAAATCCATTTCATCGGTACAGCTCACTAATTCAGGATACCAGGGTAAGCGAGCTCCTTTTTTTACATAGACCGGCATTTCATCCAGCGGTACATCCAGATTATTCAACCAGCGTCCTCCACTGTATTCTTTACCACTGAAAAAATGAATCCACTCCCCTTCAGGCAAATAAACATCCCGGCGCGACTCCGCATTCATGACCGGTGCTACAAGCAGGTCATCACCAAAATAATACTGATCATCGACCGACCGGCAGGTCCGATCCGTTGGATGATGGAAGTAAAGAGCCCGTAACAAAGGCAACCCATTCCTGACTGACTTCTCACTTTGTTCCACTATATAAGGTATCAACTGATAGCGAAGGTTCCACCACCGTTTAATAATACCACTCACTGCCGGGAAATGCCAGGGTTCCCGTTTTGAAGAACCATGGTACCTGATATGCGATGAGAAAACACCAAATTGCGTCCAGCGAACATACAATTCATCCGGAATAATGGCATTCATAAAGTCGGGCACCCCATGAAACCCAGGTACATCATGACTCCAGAAAGCAAATCCCGACAATCCGATTTGCAAGCCCCCTTTTAGCGAACCTGCCAGTCCATCCCACGAGCATGCTGAGTCGCCTCCCCAATGGAGTGGATAACGCTGACAACCGGCCCAGCCAGCCCTAGCCCAGATGATTCCATCACCGGTCACTTCTTTTGTTATCTCATATGCTGCCTTCTGGTACAATAAAGGATATAAATTGTGAAGCTGATCCGCATTCATCGAATGATACAGGGCATCAATATGAATATCCTCCCCGAAATCAGTTTTAATACATACGACTCCCATATCGAGCAAATTCTTCAGCAAACCCTTGTACCATGCTGTAGCTTTATCGTAGGTAAAATCAATAGTACCGGCATAATCCTGAACCGAGAAATTAGATCCCCCCGAGATACGACGTTCACTTTTGCTTATATAACTATTAGCATCAGCTTCTTCGTATTGTTCTGCATTATAGGCTATATAGGGTAATTGCCACAGACTCACCCGATATCCGTTATCCCTGAGCTTTTGTATAAAGTTACGGGGATCAGGAAATCGCTCTTCGTTGAACTTCCATTCACACAACCAGTCGGTTTCAAACCATCCGGTATCCAGGTGAATCACGTCACAGGGATATTCTTCAACGCGCATTCTGTCACAAATCGCTGTCACTTCATCAGCCGAAAAGTAAGTCATACGACTCATCCAGACGCCGAAGCTCCACAGGGGAGGAATAGCCGGGAAGCCGGTGAGCTGATGATACCCACGGATAATGTCAGCAGGCGAATCTCCCCCAATCAGGAACAGGTCAATCGACGGTTCATCCACCAGTAACTGGACCGAACGGGTTGAATGATCAGCAAACGAAAATTTGGCATAGGAGGACGTATGTAAGAACACACCATACTGCTCGGAACTCAGGTAAAAAGGAATATTTTTATAGGCTCTGCGATTATTAACACCCTGTCCATCCTGATTCCTTAACTGAACCGTTTTACCCGACAAGTCAATATGTCCGAAGCGTTCACCGGATCCGTAAAAAGATTCATCCGGTTTACAGTAAAACGAAGCAGTAGTACGGACAGGCACTCCCTCCCGCTCTATAAAAGCAAGCGGAAAAGCATCATGACGGGTAGGCCCGAACATATCGTAGCCATTTAACCTAACAGGATGAATGCCATCGGGATAAAAGGTAATCTGAATGGTCTCATCCGGTCCCGGCTGCAAATCACTCCACCAGTCAACCGGAGCAGTTGCATACGACAAAGATGCACGCAGGCGGTTTTCAGTATCCCGGATTTCGTAGCCCTCATTCATTTCTACAACCGTTAAGGCCGGATAATCCAACGCAGCATCAAACTGCAACATTTCAGAAGAAGGGGGTGTTGCCGGCAATTTCTCCTTATTATTGTGCAACATGCTTACCCTCAACATCGCGTTATTGATGGCCTGTATACGCAACACCCTGTTTTTACGTACTCCGGAAGCATCCACTTTTATTTCATTCGAATTTTCCTGTAAGGCAAAGGGAATGGTAATATAAACACAACCTTCATGCTGAACCGGCATTTCTGGCCGGCAAGCTTTCCAAAGTCGCTCCTTTCCATCAAAAACGGGAGCTATATCTAAAAAATCAACTAAGTGGTAATTTGTTTGTCGCATAGGTGTGAAGTGTGAATCGTTGTATAGAATGACGATTAACCTTTAATAATGTACCAGATATAAGGAAAAGATTCCTTAATAATCTGAAATCTATTGGAGAACGCCGGCAGTATCTATCAATTAGTCCTTTTTAATTTTCAGATTCCATTTTTTTTTACGAAATTTGCGGGCTTAAAATGCACTATTTTTAAGACTATATCATCGTGGATAAAACCAAGTATATTTTTGTAACGGGCGGTGTCACTTCTTCTCTTGGAAAGGGAATTATTGCTGCTTCATTGGGGAAACTCCTTCAGGCAAGAGGTTTCAGAGTAACTAACCAGAAATTGGATCCCTACATCAACGTTGATCCCGGAACACTGAATCCCTACGAACATGGCGAATGCTATGTTACGGTCGACGGACATGAGGCCGACCTGGACCTTGGTCACTATGAGCGATTCCTGAATGTGGAAACTCACAAGACCAACAATGTAACCACCGGTCGGATTTATCAGAACGTAATCAACAAAGAACGTCGTGGTGATTACCTGGGCAAAACCGTTCAGATTATCCCCCACATCACCGATGAAATCAAACGAAATATCAAGTCGCTGGGCAGCAAAGGCGAATTTGACTTTGTAATCACTGAGATTGGCGGCACTGTTGGAGACATTGAATCACTTCCTTACATCGAAAGTGTGCGCCAGTTACGGTGGGAGTTGGGCAAAAACTGCCTGATCGTTCACCTTACCTACGTACCCTACCTTGCCGCAGCCAAAGAACTGAAAACCAAACCAACACAGCATTCGGTGAAGTCGCTTCAGGAACAGGGAGTGCAACCCGACATCCTTGTATTGCGTACCGAGCATCACATTCCTACCGAAATGCGTAAAAAGGTGGCTTTGTTCTGTAATGTGGAACCAACTGCAGTTATGCAATCCATCGATGTTCCCTCCATTTACCGGGTACCTCTTAACATGATGGCCGAGAAGCTGGATGAAGTCGTTCTTACCAAGATGGGCTTCGACCTGGCGAGCACTCCGCCACCCAATATTGAACGATGGACTGCCTTTGTTGAAAAGCTTGAAAATGCCAAAGACGAAGTACGAATAGCGTTAGTAGGAAAGTACGTACAACTTCCCGACGCCTATAAATCGATTATCGAATCACTGATTCACGCTTCAGCGTACAATAACCGTAAACTGAAACTCGACCTGATTCTTTCTGACAAACTGAACGATGAAAACATCGAAAAGAAATTAGGCAAGGTGGATGGAATTCTGATTGCACCTGGTTTTGGAACCAGAGGAATGGAAGGAAAGTTTTCGGCCCTGAAGTACGCCCGTGAAAACAATATCCCCTGTCTGGGTATCTGCATGGGTATGCAAACCATGTCGGTTGAATTTGCACGTAACGTCCTGGATCTCAAAGATGCCAACAGCACCGAAATTGATCCTACCACCCCACACAACATTGTGGATATTATGGACGAACAGAAAAATGTGCTTGACCTGGGAGGAAGTATGCGCCTGGGAGCCTTTGAATGTTCGCTTACACCCGGCACAAAAGCAGCCGAAATATACGGACAGGAAACAATCCGGGAACGTCATCGTCACCGCTACGAATTCAACAATGCCTACAAGGAACAGTTTGAAGCTGCCGGCATGATATGCAGTGGAGTAAACGAAGACCTGAACCTGGTGGAAATTATCGAGTTAAACACTCACAAGTGGTATATGGGCGTACAATTTCATCCTGAATACCGGAGTACAGTAGTGAACCCGCATCCTTTATTTATCAGCTTTGTAAAAGCTGCAATTTCGTAACATCAATTATTTCTCAATGGATAAAAATACGATTCTCGGCTTTGTTCTTATCATCGGAATCCTGATCGGCTTTTCGCTGCTCAACCGTCCGAGCGAAGAAGACATTGCCCGTCAACAAGCTTACAACGATTCAATCAGTGCTCTCCATCAGGCCCAACTTGAAGCTGAAGCAGCAACAGCTGCTTTACGTCAGGCTGAGCTGGCTCAGTTACCTGCCGATTCCACAGATAAGGATTCAATTCTGATTGAACAAGCCCTTTCTTCTTACGGAGATTTCCGTCCTGCAGCTCAGGGACAGGAACAAAAGTTTATGCTGGAAAACGACCTGGTACGCCTTACCATTAGCAGCAAAGGTGCACAGGTAGTATCGGCGCAATTAAAAAATTATACTTCTCAGGACTCTTCCGATGTTGAGTTATTTAACGATGAAGAAGCGAATTATAGTTTCACACTTGCCCTTCGTAACAATCACATCGTAAACACAGGTGATATGTATTTCGTTCCAACCGGCGACATACAAAAAGACGAGGAAGGCAATCAAACACTTACGCTGCGTCTGCAATCTCAGAACGAAGCCAGTATGGATTTTGTATACACGCTGCCTGCAGATGATTACATGCTTGACTTTGCAATTCGTTCCAACCAGATGAATACAATCATGCCACTGGGCTCCAATTACATGATATTCAACTGGAATGCAAAGATTCGTCAACAGGAAAAAGGACGTCAGTTTGAAGAACGTTATTCAACACTCAGCTACAAATACGTAGCCGATGATGTGGAGAACCTGAGTGCTGCAAAAGATGATGATAAGAAAGTCGCCAATAAAGTTAAGTGGGTAGCATTCAAAGATCAATTCTTCAGCTCGGTAATCATTGCCGATACCGAATTCAGTAACAGCAACCTTGAAAGCAAAGTAGAACCTAAAGAAAGTGGTTACCTTAAAACCTACAAAGCGGAGATGCAAGTCGACCTGGCAGCTGCAACTGCAGGAGGCAACTGGGAAGACGTGAATTTCCGGTTCTACTTCGGACCGAACAAATACAAAATCTTATCCGATTACGATAAAGGAGTCCCTTCCGACGAAAAGCTAAAACTACGCAACCTGGTTCCACTGGGCTGGGGTATTTTCGGTTGGGTGAACCGATTCGCTATCATCCCGATGTTTAATCTCTTCAGCCGTTTCATTGATAATTTCGGGATCATTATCCTGCTGATGACCGTCGTTATTAAACTCGTACTGTATCCGCTCACCTACAAATCGTATGTGTCGAGTGCTAAGATGCGCGTATTAAAACCTGAAATTGATGAGATTAATGCACGTATTCCTGCCGATAAAGCAGCTGAACGACAGAAAGCTACCATGGAGTTATACGGAAAAGTAGGTGTTAGTCCTTTTAGCGGCTGTCTGCCTACCTTGCTTCAAATGCCGATTCTGTTTGCTATGTTCAGCTTCTTCCCTGCTTCTATCGAACTTAGAGGGGAGAGCTTCCTTTGGGCCAAAGACCTTTCTGCTTATGATGCTATCGTTAGCTGGAATGCCTACATCCCTTTAATCACACCCTATTTTGGCAACCACATCAGCTTGTTTACACTCTTAATGACTGTAGCTACCCTGATATCGACAAAGTTGAATATGGCCAACACAGCTACTCCTGATCAGCCGGGTGCCGGCATGATGAAGTGGATGATGTACCTGATGCCCGTCATGTTTATGTTTATCTTTAACAATTACGCTTCCGGTTTGAGCTATTATTATTTTGTATCTACCCTGATTTCCATCGGACAGACCTACGCTATCCGCGCATCGGTCGACGAAAAGAAATTGCTGGCTCAGCTACATGCTAAACGGGCAACTAACTCGTCGAAGAAACAACCCGAAACAGCCAAAAAGAAATTAGGCTTTATGGAAAGACTGGAAAAAATGCAGAAAGAACAGGAAAAGATGATGCGTGAACGTAACAAAAAGAAACGGTAAGCATTACTTTCCAGGATAATAGGGTGCAGGAATGAGAATGAGAGAATTCCTTTCCTGCACTTTTTTTATACTAACCTACTACCTACACTACTATGAAAAAAATCTTCCTGCTGCTCATTGGAGTAGCAATTACTGCTGTGCTATCCGCTCAGGTCGCTGATTCACTGTCGTCACACAGCAAATCAGTCTTCAGGGTTATGTGCTATAATGTTGAGAATCTCTTCGATCTCGACGACGACAGCTTAACCCGCGACGAAGAATACCTGCCGGGACAGCTTCGTGGATGGAGTTACACCCGCTACCGACGTAAACAGGTAAACATTGCCAGGGCAATCGTTTCGTGCGGATGGGAACCTCCGGCACTCGTCGGACTCTGTGAGGTTGAAAGTCAACAGGCATTAAAAGACTTAACGTGCTATTCACCCATGAAAAGTCTCAACTACCGTTTCGTGCACTATGAATCGCCCGATGCCCGGGGAATAGATGTTGCCCTACTCTATCAACCACTGTTCTTTCGGCCCCTTTTCCACAAGCCGGTTGCAATCTGCTTCCCCCATGCTCCTCTTACCAGGACACGGGATATATTGTATGTGATGGGCAAGATTCCTACAGGCGACACCTTACATTGCTTTGTCTGTCACTTTCCTTCACGACTGGGAGGTGAACTGAATTCAGAAATAAACCGTACATTTGTAGCCTCAGTGTTGCGCAGAGAAGTTGATTCATTGCAACGCATTTCAACAGCAACCAACATTTTGATAATGGGCGATTTCAACGATTATCCCGATAATAACAGCCTTTGCAAAGTAACAGGAGCAGTTGAAGTTGACAAGGAGGGCGATCTGGTTAATCTTATGTTTCCGCTTCACCGGGCAGGAAAAGGATCTCACAAATACGAAGGCAAATGGGGAATGCTTGATCAGCTGATTGTTTCCCGCCCTTTGCTCAATCCGGCTTCAGGATTATACACCTATCCCGATAAAGCCGGGATAATGGAGAACAGCTTTTTGCTCGAGGAAGATACGAAGTATTTTGGATTTAAACCATTTCGAACCTATAATGGCATGAAATACCACGGAGGCTATTCCGATCATTTGCCGGTATTCATTGATTTTTATTATTAACAGTATGGATGTACAGTTATTTGTTCCGTGTTTTATTGACCAACTCTACCCACAAACAGCCTTCAATACCATTAAGGTACTGGAAGCTGTCGGATGTACAGTACACTACAATCCCGATCAGACCTGTTGCGGTCAACCGGCCTTTAACAGTGGTTACTGGCCTGAAGCAACGCGACTGGCTACAAAATTTCTTACCGACTTTAGCCCGGATATGCCGGTTGTTTCGCCATCAGCATCCTGCACAGGCTATGTTATCCACCAGTATCCTAAATTACTGAAGGACCGACCTGACGAACTTGCCATCCATACGCAACTTAAAAGCCGGGTATACGAATTGTCCGACTTTTTAGTAAACACGCTCTCTATTACGTCACTTCCCGGTAACTTTCCTCATAAAGTAACTTTCCACGATGCTTGTTCAGCACTCCGGGAATATGGAATTAAAGAAGAGCCCCGACAGCTGCTTCGCATGATGAAGGGACTTGAGATCGTCGAAATGAATGAAAGTGAAACCTGTTGCGGATTCGGGGGCACCTTTGCCGTTAAGCACACTTCCATCTCTGCAGCAATGGCCGAAAAGAAAGTACTCAACGCACTGGCCACCGGGGTAAAGTACATTGTCAGTACCGAGGCCTCCTGCCTGATGAATATCAACGGATATATTGCCCGTCATAAATTGGATATAAGGGGGGTTCACCTGGCCGATATAATAGCAGAGGGTATTGAGTAAAAAGATTAAACAAGTAAAAACTATTCAAAAAAGGTAAAAATGTAGCGTACAGCACACTATTTGATCGGCAAAAACAAGTCAGCAGCCTAAAAAAGATGTACCTTTGGGGCCTGACACTTAGATCACATTTCTTTATGCTGATGAAATACACACTTACTTTTCTTGTTGCCCTTCTTACTCTCACCCTGCCTGCACAACTTCGGATTAATGAACTGATGACAAATAATGTATCTGCCGTCTGGGACGATGCCTATAATTTCAGTATGTGGGTAGAACTATACAACCCTACCTCTTCTTCGATATCACAAAGTTACTACTACCTGACCGACAATCCGGAAGAGCCGCGTAAGTGGCAGCTTCCTTCAAAAGTGATAGCCTCCAACGGATATAGCATTTTATGGATGGAGAATCCTGACCGCACGAATCACGCTCCCTTTAAATTAGACCCCGACGGAGGGGTGTTGTACCTGTTAACTTCCACAGGTGCAGTTGCCGACTATGTACTTTACCCGGCACAACATCGTAATGTTTCATATGGTCGGCTGACCGATGGAAGCGAGACTTTCGTGTTTTTTGAGGATTTTAGTCCGGAGGCCTCCAACAATGGTCGTGCTACCGGCTCCGAAAAATGTGCAATGCCCGTCTTGTCAACCCCCGGTGGCCTGTACACCGGATCAGTCGTTGTACGTTTCGAACCTCCGGTGGCAGGCGACACCATTTACTACAACCTGAACAGTAATGAGCCTACCCGTAACTCACTTCGCTACTCGCCGGGTAGTTCCATTACTATATCGTCCAACTCGGTTGTCAGGGCAAAGACCTTCAGAAAAGGCAAATTGTCGAGCGATGTTACCACGGCCACCTACCTGATTGGCCAACGCAACTTTAATCTACCGGTCGTTTCCATCGTTACTCCTCCTGCTTACCTTACCGATAATACAGTCGGCATTTATGTGGCCGGCACCAACGGAATTCCGGGGAACGGCGAGTCGGCACCACGCAACTGGAATCAGGACTGGGATCGTCCGGCCAACTTCGAATTGTTCGACAAGCAAAAGGTAAACCGCCTGAATCAGGAACTGGATATTCAAATCGGAGGGGGCTGGTCGCGCATGAATGCACAGAAATCCTTACACATCAAACCTAAAAAGAAATTCGGGAACAACAAGCTCTCCTATCCCCTGTTCGGATCACGCAACATTCAGGAGTACCGCGATATATCCATGCGCAACTCAGGGAACGACTTTAAATACTCCATGATGCGCGACGGGATGATGCAATCATTAATTATCGGCAGGATGGACCTGGATTACCTGGCCTACGAACCGGCAGTTATCTATGTTAATGGTGTATACTACGGCATCCAGAATATTCGCGAACGTTCTAATGCCGACTTAATTTACACCTCTCATGGACTGGATGAAGAGGAAATACTTCATCTGGATGGTATGTCGCCGGGGCATCCTCAGTTTCAGGAAATGCTGAACTATATTCTGAATAATGACATACGTCAGCCAGCTGTATACGAACAGCTAAAAACGATGATGGATGTCGATAATTACATGGAGTATATGATGACGCAGATCTTCGTTGGGAATTACGACTGGCCGCATAACAATGTAAAAATATGGAAGAAGATCGATGGCGGTAAGTGGCGCTGGATTCTTTACGACACCGATTTTGGCTTTAACCTCTATGATGGCAGTCTGCACTCCTTTAACTCACTGGCCTATGCCCTGGGCGAAAACTCCGGCAAAACAACCGAAGCCTGGGCTACCCGCCTGTTCAGCAGATTAGTGCTAAACGAGACCTTTAAAAATGAGTTCATCGATCGTTTTAGTATTCACTTATCTTCAACCTTCACTACTCAGCGAATCAATCATACTATCGATTCACTGGCCTCCAAAATTCGTCCCGAGATTACCTACCACAAAAACCGTTGGGGGTCCGACCGGGCGTTTGAATCGGACATTAACACAATGAAGACTTTCTCATCGGCCCGTGCAAGCAATATGCTTGGATTTTTACGAAACAGATTCCTGAACGGAGCTGCACTCCAATCCATCGATCTAAGTTCCAATATCACAGCTGCTACCTATACCTTCAACAATCAACTAATCAGCGATCATGCAATCAGTCTTAACAGCTTCAACGGACGAAGCTTCACGCTAAAGGCCAACGATAGTAAAGGGTATAAGTTTAAACATTGGGAACTAACAGGCACTACTCAGAACCAGACTGTAATCCCCTGGGATAGTCAGTGGAAATACTGGGATGGATCCTCCACCCCTGCTGCCAACTGGCAAGCCCTCACCTATTCCGATGCCACCTGGAAAACCGGAGTAGCGCAACTGGGATACGGTGGAAAGGGAGAAAAAACGACTGTTGGTTATGGAAACGATGCAAACAACAAGTATCCAACTGCATATTTTAGAAAGTCATTTGCTCTTCAGGATGTAACGTCGATCAATTCGGCCACCATTCGCATCTTTGTCGACGATGGTGCAGCTGTGTATGTGAACGGAACTGAAATCGGCAGGTATAATCTTCCCGGAGGCAGCCTGACATTTAACACCTATTCAACCACCTACAACAACGGTGAATACGCCGACTTTACCATTCCATCCTCGCTGCTGCGGAATGGTACCAATGTAATAGCCGTTGAAGTACATCAAACCAACGCTACCAGTTCTGACCTCATCTTTAACCTCGAACTCAACACGCAGACTGTTCTTGCAGGCTCTGCTGTCAACACCAACAAAAGCATCTCAGGAGTCCTTACCAGCAATGTACGTTACAGAGCTATTTACGAAGAAGATACAACTCCCGACCCGGTAGTTACTGCCTCCCTGTTCATCAACGAACTAGTTGCATCCAACTCGACAATTGCCGATGAATACGGTGATAAGGATGATTATTTCGAATTGTACAATGCTGGCGATCAGCCGGTAGATGTGTCAGGTTGGTTCGTATCGGATAAACCAACGCTACCCCGACTATGGCAGTTACCTGTCGATGCACAGGCCGTGGTTCCGGCTAAGGGCTTTCTGGTGCTATGGGCCGACGAACAACCCGATCAGGGTCCGCTTCATGTCGACTTTAAACTAAGTGCCTCCGGTGAATTCGTAAGTCTGTATGCCGAAAACAAGTTTGGAGAACTGCTACTAATGGATTCCATCACCTTCCCGGCACTACCATCTAATCAGTCCTATTCGCGTGTACCGGATGGTAGTCAGCATTGGATCATCCAATCGCCAACACCCCTTGGTACCAATATAAGTTCCCATACTGATCTAACACCGTTTACCGTGAGGGTTTATCCTACTCAGTTCAGCGATTACCTTACTGTCGAAAACACCGGCGGGCATCCAATCGGGTTATACGATCTGACCGGCAAACAGCTTTACCACTCCATCAGCAATGATCAATCGGTAACACTGGAACTCTCGCACCTGCAATCAGGAATTTATTTGATTAAAGTAGGCGATCAGGTATTCAGGGTGAGTAAAAGGTAAGCGGGATTAGTCAGCCCATTCGTAAGCGCCGGCATCCGGAGCCCCATCTGCCAGTCTGCTCCGCCCTCTCAGGTCGGTCGGATAGCGTTGCGCAATTTCCGGATCTGCCAGTCCCCGCACAGGAGACACAGAATCGGGTAAGAAACTAAAGTACAGTTCATCTTCCAGATCCTCACGGGTCGATGCAAATACAGTGTCGTTGGGTGCCGACCAGCGAATCCTGCTGAATTGAGGCAACTCAAGGGCTTTAGTCCTTTTCACATAACTGGAGGTAACGCTGGCTTTGTACAACTCACTAAAACGGGACGCTATCGAAAGCTCATTCTGAGCTGAACCCGCAATAACACTATTCACAATATTCGTTTCCATCGGGAAACTTCGGGCCAGCGCCATCATCATAAAGGCAGGAGCTTTATCCCGGGAGACTGATTGTGCAGAACTATTACTGAAGTAGTTGGCGATAGTACAATGGTAGAAATCATGCTTGCCACCGTTGAGATATACCGTATACCCTCCCGAATTGGTGATAGCCGAATTACTGACCACCATATCACCGTTAATAGCTACCAGATTATAAAACAGAAAATTGTGAATACGACTGTTCCTGATTTCCAGAAACGGTTTGTGTTGTTTGTCCTGGTTAATATAATAAACACCCACGTATCCACTACTAATATTGACATGGCTAAGTAAATGATTCCCCTGAGGATTCATCAGGTAAACCCCTCCCCACTGACCCGCTACAAGATTATAGGGTACCGGAGTAACAAAACCTATCCGATCCATCCTATCGCCCCGAAGCAACACCGGCTGCTCCTGCGTACCTTCCGCTTTCAGGTTCCCGAACACCATCAGGTTTGAATTATGATGAAAATAAAGATGGGTACCCGGAGCTAACCGCAGAGTCGCTGCCGAATCAACCACCAGATCTCCGTACACCAGGTAAGGAAGCGTACTATCCAACACAGTATCCGACATAACGGTAACCGCCCTAAGCACCTCCATATCCTGACCGAAGGCTTCGAGTACCATTTTGGTATTCCCTTCCGAACTGCTTAACACCAGTGAATCACGAATCAGCACCGGCGAGTTTTGCTCTAAAGGATCGACTTTTACCTCTACAAACACATACATTGAATCTTTTCCACGTAGTGTAAGCGGACCGAACGAGTGATCTTCATTCGTCGAACCATCCACATTAATACGAAACGACGACTCCCGCCCCCCTGCCAGTCGCAGGTTATCGATAGTTACCGGTTTTGCATCCTTATTATATACCAAAATACGGGCAGTTGCACTACCAATGGTAGTAAACACCGTATCAAAGGTAAGCGTATCCTTCGAGAAGGATAGAATTCCTGAGTCGGCCAGGTCGGGCTTATCATCACAGGATATAAGCAAAACACCGATAAAAAGGGAAAAAAGAATAAGAAAGCGCTTCATTTATTCAAAATTCAGGGTGAACATCAGAATTCGGGAGAATAGTCCTGACAATGCATTCGTATACATTAAACTCGTTGTATTGTCGGCAGTAGGATATTTAGGAGTCAGGATATTGGTCAACCCGAAATTCATACGAACCTCCGGCGACAATTTAAAATAACGAAAGTACAGATCACATCCTACACCGGCAGTAAAGAACACATCCGACATATTCAGGGTGACTTCGCGCAATTCATCCCGACCGAAATCAAAGTAAGCACCCATCCCTGCCTCCACATAGGGTTTGAAGTTTCCAAAGCGCTCGGCACTATACCGCACTAACAAAGGAAACTCAATCGGCAGAGAAAAGATATTTACGGTATGCACCGAGTCGGCAAACATTCCCGTCGACGGATTAAAAGCCCTGAAGCTCAGGTTTCGTTCGCCCAACAACAGCGAAGGAGTAAACCGCAGACTCAGATAGCGGTGTAAACGCAGGTCGGTAATCAGTCCGACTGTAAAACCCGGTACCACTTGCGATACATCCGAATAATAGATCTTACCATCCTGCTCCAGCTCCGAATGCTCCGGCTTCAGGTCCATAATATTAGTACCTAACAGAAAACCTAACCGGAAGACTTTAAAGTCCATGTCGGTCAGGTTTCCCTGTGCGTTTACCGGCATAAGCGCGATAATCAGAAATATGGTAAGTAATCCGTTTTTCATTTCCCGTGTTCTACAGCCTTTAAACGCAGCCAGAAGCTGATTATTGCTTTATAGGCCTGCAAAGATACGCAGAAACACCGGAATTCAGAACTTATTTCAACGAGTGGTTACCTTCAGGAACTGCTTGTACTTCTGATTCCATAGTTCAGTATCTTCAGGCTCGTATACTTTCAGGTCGACCGACTTACTGATACTTTCGCGCATTTCCTCAATACTGGCATACAAACCGGCACTTTTGGCCTGCATCATAATATTCCCGATAGCAGTAGCTTCGGTCGGACCGGCAACCACATTCACACCCAGCGCATTGGCAGCAAACTGATTCAATAGTGCATTTTTAGAACCACCCCCGATCACATGGAGTTGTTCGATCGGATAGCCGGCAAACTCTTTCAGGTAATCAAACACCTGACGATAACGCATGGCCAGACTATCAAAAATACAGCGGGTAATTTCAGCTTTTGTACGGGGTACTTCCTGTCCCGACTCCGAACAATAATCCTGAATGGCCTTCACCATGGATACCGGATTGGCAAAGGCAGGATCGTCGGGATTAATGAAGCTCACAAAACCTTCCGACTGACGGGCATCGGCAATCAATTGCGGATAAGCATTATCCTCAGCATTCACACCCCACTCCAGACGGCTCTTTTCGAGCAACCACATACCACATATATTTTTAAGGAAACGGATAGTACCTTCGATGCCACCCTCATTTGTAAAATTCAGGGCCGAACTCTTTTCGTTAATAATGGGTTCGGTAGTTTCGATTCCCATCAGCGACCAGGTACCCGAACTAAGGTAAGCAAAACGGGAACCGGAAGTAGGTACTGACGCCACTGCCGAGGCAGTATCGTGACCGGCAACAGCTATTACCGGAATGGCACCCATACCAGTCTGACGCTGAACCGACTCCGACAGACCGCCAATTACTGTTCCCGGAAGTACGAACTTTCCAAACTGACCGGCCTTCACGCCTAATAAACGCAGCACTTCAGGATCAAAATCACGGGTACGCGCATCGAGCATCTGAGCTGTCGAAGCAATCGTATATTCAGTTACAGCTACACCAGTAAGCATGTATGAAAGCGCATCGGGCATAAACAATATCTTTTCAGCCTGCGAAAGCACTGTCGAAGCGTTTTCACGCATGGTATCCAGTTGAAATACAGAATTGAAATTCATAATCTGAATACCGGTACTACTATAGAGCTGGTCGCGCGACATTTTCTCAAAAAAACGTTCGGGCGCATTTGTTGTATGTGGATCGCGGTAGCTGTACGGATTTCCCAGCAGTTCGCCATTTGTATCAAAACATGCAAAATCAACACCCCAGGTGTCGATACCGATGGAAACCGGAACAATACCTTCGTCGGAGATTAATTTCAATCCTTCCAGTATATTCTGATACAAGTTCAGAAAATCCCAGTAGAAATGGCCGTTAGCTTCAATGATCTTATTAGGAAAACGGTTAATCTCACGTAATTCGATAGAATCGTTACGAATTATACCAAGAATGGTACGTCCGCTGGTAGCACCCAGGTCGATAGCAACAAAGTTTTTTGTATTCATGATATCAGTAGTTTATAGGCGCAAATATAAGGCATAACTCTGGAACCACAGTGTCATTTTTGACCTGAATAATTTGTAAAATGACCAATTGTAGCGTTAAATACCCTATAAAGATTTAAAAAACTTTTCAGGATAAAGAAAAGTTTCTACATTTGCGGTGCTAATTAGTACTAACTATAAATCTATTTAAAATGGCTTACGTAATTAATGAGGATTGCATCGCTTGCGGATCATGTATCAGCGAATGTCCGGTTGATGCAATTTCAGAAGGTGACATCTATGTTATTGACCCTGATCTGTGCACCGACTGTGGAACCTGTGCCGATGTTTGTCCTTCGGAAGCAATCCATCCGGCATAATTGACTGTAAATAGTCATAAAAACAACCCTCTCCGCTACCGGAAAGGGTTGTTTTTTTTATACATGCGTTACAAACAAAGGTACATCCGAATGGTAGATCATTTTGTAGGCAAGGCCGGGATTGAAAATCCGGGAGAAAAGATTCTTCCGGCGCGAATTAAAGGCCAGCACATCCACACGGGTATTTTCAACAAAGGCTGAAATCTTATCCGGCGAATTGGTCGACTCTACCAGTTCGTAATTCGTCTTTAGCAACGGATAGTGATTTTTAAAATAGGTTTTAATACCTGTGAGCATAATCTCATCCCACACCTGCTTCTTATCGGAAGCATGGATAAAGGTCAGTTCCAGGTCATCCTTTTTAAAGGTGGAGATAACCTTATCAATTGCAATCAGGTCTTTTTGATCAAAATTGGTTATAAAAGCAATACGTTTTATCGAATCCATCGACTCAAACTGCATCTGGGCAGGCAGAGCAAACACAGGCACTTCGCACGACTCGATCACTTCGGCAGTAACACTGCCAATTAGCTCTCCGGATATTTTCTTTCCCCTGGTTCCCATAACAACCAGATCCGGATTGTATTTCTTGCAATAGTCGAGAATTTGATCTTCGGGCACTCCTTCTTTCAATTCAAACCGAAACTCTATATCCGGCAATTCACCGGCAGCAATTCGTTTACGAATAAGATTGTTCATATTATCAACATCCGCGTTGGCCGAAGTGATAATTCTTCTCAGCAATTCACCATCGCTTATGGAGTAAGTGCTCACGTCGTTGTTCATGGAAATGGTAAACGCCGGACTAAAATAAACATACATCATGATTACCCCGGCACCCATGCTGGCAGCAGTATGAAAACCGATGTCGATCGTATTTTGGTTGTAGTCGGCAAAATCCAACGGAATTAATACCCGTCGTGTAACTTCCTTTTCCTGTTCACCCTCCCAGGCCTTTTCCATATCCTCCACAATTTTCAATGCCCTGGGTAAGTCGTTTTCATAAATACGAACCCTTACGCCGACGGCCATTTCGGGATGTTCCAGGTTTAAATTGTGAATCACCGTTTCAATACCTTCCTTCTCCAGCACCGATTTTATCATCTGTGCACGCTGGTAGGTACGAATAGCCAATGTAACTAACTTATCTTCCATTACTTGAAAATTTAGTGTTTAACATGCTTCGTCCTGTCTTTATAACATTTATTCAGATACATTAGTTCTGAAATGATTAAATTTATCTATTTTTGCAGAAGAAATAAGCTTAAAACAGAATAATGCACTTTCTACACCTACTTTCAATTTCAGCCGTCAGTTTTAATCCCTTTACAGTAAGTGATGCCTTTTCGCTCCTGCTCACCGTGGTCTTATTGATCCTTTCGGGACTGATCTCTGCATCCGAAGTTGCATTTTTCTCCTTTTCACCGGCAACTATCGAAGGAATGGAAAACAGCGGTGACATAAAAGATAAAAAAGTCCTATCCCTGATGGAGACCCCGCAACGACTACTGGCGGCTATCCTTATCGGCAATAACCTTGTTAATGTTTCCATCATTCTTATTCTTACACTGGTAACCAATCGCCTGATTGATTTCAGCGAGGCACCTGTGTTTGGATTTGTATTTCAGACTGTTATCATTACCTTTCTATTATTGCTGTTTGGCGAAATACTGCCAAAAATCTACGCCTCCCGCGAGAGTCGTAAGCTGGCCCGCTTTACCGCACAGGGTATGGCATCCATGGAAGTGCTCTTTTCACCCCTCATTAAGGTGTTAATTCGCTCCACAACCCTTGTGAACCGTAAACTCTCCAAACTAAACAAAGCCAATATCTCCATCGACGAACTCTCACAGGCCCTCGAACTTACCTCCGACGAGAGCAACGAAGATACCGATATATTAGAAGGGATCATCAAATTTGGAAACATTCAGGTGGTCGACATCATGACTTCCAGAGTCGATATTGTGGACATTAATATTAAAACTTCTTTTAAGTTAGTTATTGAGCAGATTATCCGGTCGGGATATTCACGAATGCCCGTTTATTCGGATACCCGCGACAATATTAAAGGAATCCTTTATAGTAAGGACTTACTGCCCCATCTCGACAAACCCGACAACTTCAGGTGGCAAAGTCTGATACGCCAGGCACTCTATGTCCCTGAAACGAAGAAGATTGACGATTTGCTGAAAGAATTCCAGAAAAACAGGGTTCACCTGGCCGTGGTTGTCGACGAATACGGCGGCACCTCAGGACTAGTGACCCTCGAAGACATTATCGAAGAAATCGTGGGAGACATCAACGACGAATACGATGAGGAACTTAAATTGTATACCCGCCTTGATAGCCATACCTTTATTTTCGAAGCTAAGATTCAGTTGAACGACTTCTTCAAGATAGTTGAAATCGAAGAAGAGAATTTCCATGGGGTTGCTGAAGAGGTAGAAACCCTGGCCGGACTTATTCTCGAGATTACCGGCGAAATACCACAGAAAGGTCAACGTATCAACTACAACAATTATGTGTTTGAGATTCTGGCTGTTGACAATCGAAGAATCAAAAAAGTAAAACTCTACATCAAACATACTGAAGAATAATTTTAACTCCTTTTTTTTGGTATGGAAACAGTCCTCTTACGTAAAGCCAATTGCAGGATCCTTATTGCCGAAATACCGGAAAACTGGGACCAGTTAATCCCTCAATTGGCGAATTTTAACGACTACGCCGACGAATTTAAGCAAATAAATGCAGTTAAACGTAAAAATGAGTTTATTTCTGTGCGAATTTTAATGAACATCTTATTACGTACAACTGTTAGAATTAAGTATGATAGCGATCATAAACCTTATCTGAGTCAACACGAACCCACAACTTCAATAAGTGTGTCACACAGTGGCAATTTCTACGCTGTTGCAGCATCATTGAAAGGTGTTGTGGGAATTGACATAGAAGCGAGAACCAACAGGGTGGTAAAAGTGCGAAAGCGGTACCTCGACGAAGAGGAGCTCACCTTCTTATATCCGAACGAGAGCACCGGCGGACTGGAAATAGCCTGGTCGGCCAAAGAGGCGCTGTTTAAGTGTATAGGTAAAGATGCCTACAACTTTCACACCATGAAGATACAGCCTTTTAAACAGGGTAAAGAAGGGATGTTGACAGCCCTGTTTACGCCAACCGGTAAAGAATACACCTTACACTTCCATCAAACGGATACCTATACGCTTGTGTACAGTATCTGATACAACGCCAGAAAAATACCTTTTTATATGAAACATACCATTTACAGAAAGATCCTGTTAAACCGTGAAGCCGGCAAAAAGATGTTCGCGGTTTTAATTGATCCGGAAAAGAGTTCCGGTAGAAATTTTGCTTCTCTTGTTGCTGCATTGAAAGTAGCCAGCCCCGATTGCATATTTATCGGGGGTAATCATCAGCTTCGTTCCATCGAATCGATGATAGAGATTCTGAAGGAAGAAATCCCATCCGACATTATTTTGTTTCCCGACAATGCTTCTAACTATTGTGTAAATGCCGATGCATTACTTTACCTGTCGATGATTTCAGGTCGTAATCCGGATTACCTGATTGGCCAGCATGTACAATCATCAAAAGCGCTTGTCGAATCGGATATGGAAATCATTCCGACGGCCTACCTTCTTATCGACGGAGGCAAACCCGGTACCGAAGAGTACATCAGCAACACGCGGGCCTTACCGCGCGATCACAACGAGCTCGTACTCTCCACTGTATTAGCCGGTGAATTATTGGGGATGCGCCTCACCTACCTCGAAGCAGGAAGAGGAGCCGACCTACCTGTACCTTCCTCCCTGATTTCATACTTAAAGGAACGGACTCATTCTCCGCTGATAGTAGGCGGGGGAATTGACACGCTCAATGATCTGAGTCTTGCTTATCATGCCGGTGCCGATCTTGTAGTAGCGGGCACTGTATTTGAAAACAATCCGGATAAGATTATTGAATTCGTAAACATGGTTCATCAGCTGAACGAACAAAAAGATGCTGAATTAAGTGCGGTGAGCTCTGAATAAACCCGCTTTCAACGAAGCTTATTACGCTTAAAGTGTGGTCCGGCGGCCAGATGAAACACAACATACGACAGCACAATCATTATCCCTCCTACTCCAAAAGCGAGGGCTAATCCTCCGTTCGAATCACCCAATCGCCCTCCAAGCACTAATCCCACCCCCACACCGGTATCCCAGCTGGTCATAAAGGTGGAACTGGCTGTTGCCCTCCTGTTGTGAGGAGCCAGGTTCATAAACAAGGTATTATAAGCCGGAAAAGTCAATCCATATCCAAGTCCCAGTATAACCGGAATCGTCAGAAACAACACCTCGACCAAATCAGGATAATTGGCCGTTAACTGTCGCAGCGAAGCTAAGAGCAACATGCCTACTACACTGATTAGCAACCCATACTCGATGGCATTGGTAAGTTTGCCGCGGTCGACCATCTTTCCCGAAAACAGACGGGAAGCTATCAGTCCGGCAGCCAGCAGGGTGAAAAACAAACCCAGGTCGGTGCGGATACCCAATTCAAGGCCATATACGGCAAGGTAGGTTATAAACATACCGTAGGGAATTCCAATCAACATAAGCGTCAGACCGGCAGGCAGACCTTTCAGCAGGAAAAAGCGATCCAGTGCCAGGGGTTCTTTCTCACGCACAGTAGTCACCTTCTCTACCTTTATCATAGAGGCAAACCCGAACCCGATTAAACCGGCAGTAATAGCCGAGTAAAAAATGATCGGATACCCAAACCGCGATTGCAACATTAGTCCGGCCATCGGACCAACAACCATGGCCATATTATTAGCAATTCCAAAATAACCAAGTCCCTCGCCCCTTCGGGATGCCGGCAGAATATCAACTACCAGACTATTACCGGCAGTGGTTACAAATCCAAACGAAAAACCATGTAACACCCTGAACACCATAAACATTCCGATGGTAAGGGCAAGTGGATAACTTACAAAGGTGGTAACGAACAGGAAAAACGCAACCAGGTACAGGGGTTTACGCTGCATCATATCGAGCACGAAACCCGAGACCGGTCGAATCAACAAAGCCGCCACGGTATACGACGACAACACAATACCAATCGTCGATTTCGAAGCTCCGAAGGTATCAATAAGGTACAGCGGAAAAACAGGAATCAACAGGTAAAATGCAAAAAACAGCAGGAAATTGGCCAGACAAGCCTTTATAAAATTAAATGTCCATAACCGATCCATAGCTTACCCCATATAATCGTTGAGTTGTTTGAGCAATTCTTGTTTAATCAGCGGATTGGAGGCCATCACCGTGCGTCCGAACAAATAATCAGTACCTCCTTTAAAGTCGGTCACCACCCCTCCGGCTTCCTGTACAAGCAGTGCACCGGCAGCTACATCCCAGGGTTTCAGGTCGTACTCCCAGAAGGCATCAAACCGACCACAGGCCACATAGGCCAGGTCGACCGCCGCTGATCCGATGCGACGTACACCTCTCGAATTGCGCATGGTCCATTTCAGAAAATCAATGTACGCATCAATCTGATTAAAGTCGGAGTAAGGAAAGCCGGTTGCCAGCAAACAATGGTGAAGGTTGTCGCGATCCGAAACACGAATAGCTGCACCGTTCAAATAAGCGCCGCCCGACTTCCATGCCGAGAAGCATTCTTTTTGTCCCACTTCATACACTACCCCTACTACCAGCTCTTGCCGGTACATAAGGGCTATACTTACCGAGAAAACAGGTATACCCTGTACAAAGTTAGTGGTGCCATCCAGCGGGTCAACTATCCAGACATATTCCTGTCCGTCGGCCCCTGCAGTACCTTCTTCGGTAATAAAACCGGCTTCAGGAATCAACTTGCGCAGGTCATTCACTATCATCTGCTCGGCCTGCTTATCCACATAACTCACCAAATCATGAATACCCTTGTATTCAATCATGGTCGACTTAAACCCGGCACGTTCGCGGGCAATAAAGGCACCGGCATTTTCAGCTACGGTACACACTTGCTGACATACAGACTCGAGGGATATGTTCATAGGGCAGTAAAGTTTTAAAGTACAAAAATACGATATTAAACCGACTCAGGGCCGGTTGTATGTTTAATCTTAGTTAAGATGAAAACCCTGACTACGCAGCTCCGAGAATTTATAACTCATGTACTTTTCGTCGTCGAGCGGATAATCCCAGCATCCTAAGCTATGAAACAACTGACCACCAAAGCCTGTTTTAAACTTATAGAGACCATACAGCGGATGGGAAGTATCCGGACCCGGAGCTACTCCGAACATGTCATATTCGGCACATCCCCGCTCCTTCGACAAGCGGATCGCCTCCCACTGCAACGCATAGGTTGCCATCAGGTTGCGGTGTTCGGCAGTTGATGCTCCGTACAAATACGACCCCCTGCTACCACTGATAATTAAGAACATGGCAGCCAGCGGCTTACTATCATATTCGGCCATCAGGAGCTGAACCTCAGCCGGCGAAGCACTCTCTTCGACCCGGGCAGTAATAATAGCCTCAAAATAGCGGATATCATTCAAAACAATCCGGTTACGGGCAGCAGTCTCCCGGTACAACTGGTACCAGTCGTTCAGCCGTTCCATCCCTACCGACCGTACCACCACGCCTTTCTTTTGA
>JAQUYE010000154.1 GCA_028691965.1 Paludibacter sp.
ATCGCCATTACCATGGGCTTTCCCAACAGTATGACCGCCTGCTGTCAGCGCAACCGTTTCCTCATCGTTCATCCCCATTCGTTTAAAGGTAAGTCGCACGTCATGCGCAGTACGTATCGGATCAGGCTTACCATCTACTCCTTCGGGATTCACGTAGATGAGTCCCATCTGAACAGCAGCCAGCGGGTTTTCGAGCGATTCGCGGTTTTCATCGTCGGAGTAGCGGTTTTCGGTAGGAGCCAGCCATTCCTTTTCAGCACCCCAGTAAATATCTTTTTCAGGATGCCAGATGTCGGCACGACCCCCTCCGAAGCCAAAGGTGCGGAATCCCATCGACTCGTAAGCCATATTACCGGCAAGTATCATTAAGTCGGCCCATGAAAGGCGGTTGCCATATTTCTTTTTGACAGGCCATAGCAACCTGCGCGCCTTGTCGAGGTTCACATTGTCGGGCCAGCTGTTGAGAGGAGCAAAGCGTTGGTTGCCGGTATTGCTCCCCCCGCGCCCATCGGCCGAGCGGTAGGTGCCTGCACTATGCCATGCCATCCGAATCATCAGTCCGCCATAATGACCCCAATCGGCCGGCCACCAATCCTGACTATCGGTCATTAGTTTTTTGAGATCTTCCTTTACAGCATTAAGATCGAGTTTCAAAAACTCTTCGCGGTAATTAAAATCCGGTCCCAGCGGATTTGTCTTCGTGTCGTGCTGATGCAGAATGTCCAGATTCAGTGCATTCGGCCACCAACTCATTACTGAGTCGTTGGAGCTGGTGTTGGCACCATGCATTACAGGGCATTTCCCTTGGTTAGCTGTGTCCATACGATAAATATTTAAAGGTTATGTGTTATCCGGGGGTATTCACCTCCAAAGATAAAAAAAAGCAATTAAGAATAGCAAGCTTTCTATAATATTTAATTTTAAGCATGGATTTAGTCACTTTCAAAAAATCAGTACCTTTGTTTTCTTTTTTGTCACAACCGTTCGAACATATATAATGAATACTCTATGTTAGTAAGTATAGCGTATATATTTCTGTTGGGTCTTTCACTCGGGTATATTTTTAATAAACTCCGACTACCTTCCCTCATTGGCATGTTGCTTACCGGGATTATTCTGGGGCCCTATGCCCTGAATCTTATTTCACCGTCACTGTTGGCCATTTCGGTGGAGTTGCGGCAGGTTGCACTTGTTATTATTCTGATGCGGGCCGGACTGGCCCTGAATATTGAAGAGCTGAAGAAAGTAGGCCGGCCGGCTATCCTTATGTGCTTTGTTCCTGCTGTTTTTGAAATTGCAGGTATGATGCTGATAGCACCCCGCTTACTGGGTATCTCCCTGATAGATGCCGCTGTGCTGGGAGCCGTGGTAGCAGCTGTTTCGCCGGCAGTGATTGTGCCAAAGATGCTGTTTCTGATGGAGAATAAGATCGGCACCCGGAAAAGTATTCCACAAATGATTATGGCGAGCGGGTCGGTCGACGATGTATTCGTAATCGTGATGTTTACCGTATTTACCGGTCTGGCGCAGGGTGGCGAAGTGTCGCCCGTAAGTCTGGTTCAGATTCCGGTGGCCATAATTACCGGGTTGACTTTGGGTATTGGTGTCGGACTTGGACTTACCTTATTCTTTAAGGCCTTCCACATGCGTGATTCGGTAAAAGTGCTGATTATGATGAGTGCTGCTTTTTTGTTCCTGGGTGCCGAAGAAGTGCTGAAAGGAAGCGTGCCGCTCTCAGGACTTCTGGCAGTTATGGCAATGGGAGCTACCATTCTTACCAAATACCCGGTATTAGCCCGACGTATATCCCCTAAATATTCTAAGCTCTGGGTAGCTGCCGAGATTATTCTTTTCGTATTGGTGGGTGCTACTGTCGATCTTAAATTTGCAGCAGCAGCCGGTGTGGCTGCCGTTGCAGTGGTGGTTTTTGCGTTGCTGTTCCGAATGACAGGCGTTTACATAAGTATGCTGAAAACAAAGCTCACAAATAAGGAACGGCTTTTCTGCATGATTGCCTATATTCCCAAGGCAACGGTACAGGCAGCCATTGGGTCGTTGCCCTTGTCGATGGGACTCCCCGGCGGTAAAATTATTCTTACCGTTGCTGTGCTGGCAATTCTGATAACAGCTCCGCTGGGAGCGTTCGGGATTGATAAAAGCTATAAGAAATTACTGGACTAGTTAGTCCATCATAAGCGATATCGGATCGGCAAGGTGATCGGTGATTTGCTTCAGGAACCGTGCGGTGTCGCCGCCATCTACTACACGATGATCGACCGACAGCGAGAGTCCTAATACATTGCCCACTTCCACTTTATGGTTTTTCACCACGGGTTGTTCGACGATGCGCCCCACGCCCAGGATGCCTACCTGTGGGTAGTTGATAACCGGGGTGCCGAAAATACCACTTATCGAACCAAAGTTGCTGATGGTAAAGGTTCCGCCCTTCATATCGTCGAGGGTTAGCTTTCGTTCGCGGGCCTTTGCAGCAAAGTTCGAGATCTGTTGTGCGATTTCAAATAAGCTCAGTTTGTCGGCGTTGCGGATTACCGGAACAACTAATCCCTCCGGAGTGTCCATGGCAATACCTATATTGTACTGGTTTTTATAAATCATGCGGTTATTTTCCAGGTCCATCTGCGCATTCATGATACGGTGCTGTTTTAGTGCCAGCACAGTAGCTTTCACAATAAAGGGCAGGTAGGTGAGTTTTGCATTACGCTCAGCATATTTCGCCTTGTACTTTTCGCGGATAGCAATCAGCTCGGATATCTCCACTTCTTCAATCACCGTAACATGAGCAGCATTGTGTTTGGAGTTGAGCATGTTACGGGCAATGGTCTTGCGTAATTGCGTCAATGGTTCGTAGCTCACGTCATCGGCATCCCATAGCTGTGCCATCCAGGTCTTTTCGGCCGGACTACTACTTACTGCTACCTTTTCGAGGTCTTCGCGGGTGATGCGTCCTCCGGGACCGGTTCCGTTGATCTTTCGAATGTCGATCCCCATCTCACGGGCTATGGAGCGAACGTGCGGGGTGGCAAACACTTTGCGTCCCGAAGGGAAGTATTCCTGTTCGGCACTTGCAGGGAGGGGAGCGTGACGGGCAGCTGTTTTTTCCTCGCTCGCGGGCAGTACGCCTTCGGCACCTGCACTTTCGAGGGTTCCTACTACACCGGCCACTTCATCCTCAATGCCTTCGTCTTCTTCCAGCAGATGACCCGAAGCCATCTCAGCCGCACTGAGCACATCGTCTTCGCCCTCCACCTTAATTTCGGCAAGGGGTTCGCCCACGTGAATTACATCGCCGGGTTTACCAAAGATTTTCAGTACGATGCCGGTACGCGGCGACGGAATATCAGCCGTCACCTTGTCGGTTTCCATACTCACCAGCAAGTCACCTGCTTTCACGGCCTGCCCTTCTTTCACGTAAATCTCATGTATGGTGCCTTCTTCGAGGCCTTCGCCTATGTCGGGGAATCTGAAGATCATATTTAATTGTTAATTATTAATTGTTAATTGTTAGTTTGTTGGGGATGTGTTAGTAATTAACAACTGAGAGGGTTTCGTAGAGAATGCGTTCGGGTGTCACGAGGTAGAACTTTTCGCCCTGTGCCAGTGGAACGATGGTATCAAAGCCCATCAGGCGGCGCGGAGGTGCCTCGAGCGATAAGAATGCTTCTTCGTTGGCAATGGTTACCAGTTCGGATCCCACGCTGAACGACTGAGGAGCTTCGGCTACTATCAGCACGCGACCGGTCTTGCG
>JAQUYE010000057.1:0-7803 GCA_028691965.1 Paludibacter sp.
GATCATCGATTTTAAAATCATGAGATAGAATAACCGTTGGGTCGAAGCTCTTTACAATACGCGAATTACGTTTCTTGCCATCCTGATAACCCCAATAGGTATTGTAATAGATTGAACCGGCCAGATCGTAAACTTCCTGGGTTGTTCCACTACCCTGTGCACGTTGTGTAGGAGCACCAAAGGTTACCAGACTAATACTGTGTTTAGGACTGAACACCTTTTCAGCCGACAGAAAATAGCCTCCTGAATTATAGAAGGTACCCTCAACAATACCCTCGTTGGCCCATCGAATAACTCCCGATGCAGTAAACGCCCAGCCATTGGGCATCAATCCGGTGGCATAGGTGGCCTGAGCACGGTAACGATACGAACGGTTGGTGAAAGCGATACTGCTCCGTACACCGGCAGCATAGGCCGAAGCACGGGTATTGATATTACTTACGCCCCCCAGGTTACCATACGAAAAGGATGAAGCCTGCAATCCGTATGAATTCTCACGGTTACGCATGGCATCGTTCAAACCTCCAAGTGCAGAATAGTTGAAACCACCCCGCTCGAGCGAGTTAAAATGCACCCCGTTGATGTAGGTAGTTTCGTAATTGTTATCGTATCCACGCATACGAAACCGCATAGGCGAGAAATTAAAACTGGCCTGCGAGATGTAAACGTCGCGGTTCGACAAGGTGGTCGAAATGCTCTGATCACGACCGTCGTCATCAGTATTCAGACTCATTTCGCTGAGCTGCAACACGATTTCCTGCTTCACTTCGGTATTGATATCCACACGAAGTGCAATCTCCGGTAAATCATTCACTTTTCCCTCAACGATAACAAATTCTCTGATTTGAGTAAAAAAGCCATTTTTCACATAGCGGATCTCAACAACACCCGGTCCTTCCAGTTCCATGCTGTAATTACCCGATTGATCGGTAGTGGTGGTTACGTTATTCGTCAAGAGAGAAACTGTAACCCCGGGAATTGGTTGCTGAGAGTCGGACGACACTACTTTTCCACGTACGGAAACCTGTGCCTGAGTAAACCCTAACAAGCCAATAATGCTTAAAAAAAGAATAAAAATTCGTCTCATAAATTGTTAGTTTGCTGACATTAAACTACTTAATATCGGTTAGCAATGCTTCTTATTTTAAAAAAAGGGAATGCAAGATACGACATTTTTTGTGATTGCAAAAGTTAAACCGACTACACAAACACAGATTTTGAGTTTCGAAGTTTTTTTCCCAATTTTGCATCCATTATTAAATAGCGCTAACATGAAAAAATTAATACCGTATCTGCTGCTGGCGGGATTGCTCTTTACAGGATGTAAGTCGGGCAAAATCGACAAAGAAGCGGGAGTAAGCGTAACAGTCAGCCCCGTTGCTTTTTACAATATCGAGAATCTGTTCGATACCATCGATCAGGATAACGTAAACGATCTTGAATTCACTCCTGTCGGTTCGATGAAGTGGGGAACTATGAAGTACACTGCTAAACTGGAGCGTATGTCCTATGCTATCTCACAATTAGCACTCGAACACTCACCGGTGGGTGCTGTGATAGTGGGTGTAAGCGAACTCGAAAACCGTGGAGTATTGGAAGATCTTGTAAAACAACCGGCCATTAAAGACCGTTCGTACGAAATTGTACATTACGATGGGCCTGATCGCCGTGGAGTGGATGTAGCCCTGCTATACAACCCTGCCTATTTTATTGTTACCAATAGTAAATCCTACCGCCTGCAGAGTCCGGATACTGCTTTCCGCACCCGCGACCAGCTGATGGTGAGTGGTTACCTGCAAGACGAGAAAGTACATATAATTGTAAATCACTGGCCTTCGCGCTCGGGAGGAGAAATGCGTTCCCGTCCGAAACGTAACGAAGCTGCTGCACTAACACGCTCCATTGTTGACTCCTTATTGCGCATAGAGCCTCAATCGAGGATAATAGTGATGGGCGACCTGAACGACGATCCTTACAACGAAAGTGTTGCTACAATCCTTGGCGCTAAGGAAAATAAGGAAGAAGTACAAAGCGGAGAACTTTACAATGTATTCTGGAAAACTCATAACCGGGGCATCGGCTCACTGGCCTATAACGACCAATGGAATATGTTCGACCAGATTATTCTTTCTCATGAACTACTTCATCCGGGTCCCGGCAAACTCTACCTCTGGAAAAGTGAGATATTTAACCGTAGTTTTCTTATCCAGCAAGAGGGTGCATACAAAGGAACTCCTTTACGTACTCATGCCGGAGGAGTATGGCTGAACGGTTATTCCGACCACTTTCCTGTTCTCGTATATTTAATTAAACAAAAATAAGGATGCATTATTACAATCCTGTTAATTTAGCTCAAGATCAAATGAATTATCCAAGTTCAGAAGGGAAACTGATATTACCTGAATACGGACGTAACATACAACAGATGGTAAACCATGCGCTTACCATCGAAGACCGGGAAGAACGTTCGCGGTGTGTACGAACCATCATCAATATTATGGGAAATATGTTCCCCTACCTTCGGGATGTGAACGACTTCAAACATAAACTCTGGGATCACGTAGCCATTATGTCGCAGTTTCAACTCGACATCGACTTTCCCTACGAGATTGTTAAACCCGAAAATCTCAATAATCCTCCCGAACGGGTGCCCTACCCCCGTAATAAGATGCACTACATGCACTACGGCAGTACGCTCGAACGAATGATTGAGCGGGTAGCCGATTACGAAGAAGGAGAAGAACGTACTGAATTAATACGTCTTATTGCCAATCAGATGAAAAAGTGTTTTCAGGCATGGAACAAGGAAGTGGTCGACAACCGCAAAATCTTTGCTGACCTGAAAGAGCTGTCGAATGGTAAAATCGAATTGGAAGAAGATTCTTTCCGCCTTGTTGAATCGAGGGATGTATATAACAACCACAACCCCGCCAACAGGAAAAATTACAAAATGCGTAAAAAATAATTCATGAGTTCATTCAGGATTCTTGGCAAGCAAAAACTAGCGGGAGAAATTACTCCTCAGGGGGCTAAAAACGAAGCTCTTCAGGTGTTATGTGCTGTATTACTGACGCCCGAGGAAGTAGTCATCAGCAACATACCCGACATACTGGATATCCGCAATCAAATCAGTCTGCTGGCCGATATGGGCGTAGCGGTGCGTCAGCTCAGCAAACACAGCTATTCCTTTACTGCAGCCTCCGTAAATCAGGAATACCTGCACACGAAAGAGTTTTACACCAAAAGTGCTTCGTTACGCGGTTCGGTAATGATTGTTGGTCCGCTGGTAGCACGCTATGGTAAAGCCGTAATTCCCAAACCGGGAGGTGATAAAATCGGACGCCGGCGACTGGACACCCACTTCCTGGGGATTCAGAAACTGGGAGCTGAGTTTACCTACGACGCTGACAATAAATTGTATACCATCGAAGCCGAGAAACTGACCGGATGTTATATGCTGCTCGACGAAGCTTCGGTAACCGGTACGGCTAATATTATTATGACTGCAGTACTGGCAGAAGGTATCACCCAGATATACAATGCCGCGTGCGAACCCTATGTACAGCAGCTTTGCAGGATGTTGAACCGCATGGGAGCCCGTATCTCGGGTATCGGATCCAACCTGCTTACTATCTACGGAGTTCAGGCACTGAAAGGTTGTAATCACTCGCTGTTGCCTGATATGATTGAGGTGGGTAGCTTTATCGGACTTGCGGCTATGACCGGCTCGGCACTGACGATTAAGAATGTTCAGTACGACGAACTGGGTATTATCCCCGATAGTTTTCGTAAGCTGGGTATTACCGTCGAACGTCAGGGCGACGATATATTCGTACCTGCTCATAAAGAATATGAGATAGAATCATTTATTGATGGGTCAATAATGACCCTGGCCGATTCACCCTGGCCGGGACTTACACCCGACTTGCTAAGTGTTTTTCTGGTAATAGCTGCAAAGGCGAAAGGAAGTGTCCTCATTCACCAAAAGATGTTCGAGAGCCGGCTTTTCTTCGTCGACAAACTGATTGATATGGGGGCACAGATTATCCTCTGCGACCCTCACAGGGCAACTGTTATTGGTCAGGGTAGTCGACTAATGCTTCGGGCATCCACGATGACATCACCTGATATTAGGGCGGGAATAGCACTGCTGATTGCTGCTATGAGTGCCGAAGGAACCAGCACAATTCACAATATCGATCAGATTGACAGGGGGTATGAAGCAATCGATGAGCGATTAAATGCGCTGGGTGCCAGGATTGAACGAATTCCCTGATTATTTGTTATAAGTACAATATATTAACTTCTTAAATAGTACGATTATGCTAGACAAAAAGATTGTAGATCTTATTAATTTGCAGATCAACAAAGAGTTTTATTCCTCTTTTTTATACATGGACATGGCTAACTTTTACACTGACGAAAGTCTGAATGGTTTTGCCAACTGGTTCAAGATTCAAACCCAGGAAGAGTATGCACACGCTATGTTGTTTGTAGATTACCTTCAGCTGAATGGCGAAAAGGTAGTTCTCGACACCATTCAAAAACCAGCCATTGAGTATAAGGATTACAAACATCCACTGGTAGCTGCTTACGATCACGAGCTGATGGTTACCCGTTCAATCAATGATATTTATGCTGCTGCATTTGATATCAAAGATTTTAAAACGATGCAATTTCTCGACTGGTTTGTAAAAGAACAAGCAGAAGAAGAACAGAATGTTGACGAAATGGTAAAACGGTACGAATTATTCGGTGCAGATGCACGGGCACTCTATATGCTCGATCAGGAATTAGGACAACGCACCTACACTCCACCTACGCTTACCTTATAAGAATATAAGATCCTGTTTAAAAGAGAGCTGCCCCGGAACAATCCGGGGCAGCTCTTTTCATAAAAAGAAACAGATAAACAAAATTGACAGATAAATACTAACTAGTAGAGGTGAATCTCAGCTTCGAGTGCGTAGTGGTCGGACAAATGGTGCATCTCCTCTCCTACCAGACGCTGGAAAGCACGGATCTTACGTTCTATCCGATGGATTAAACCATCGTTACGCAAAAGAATATAATCAATTAACTTAGGATTTCCTTCGGGACGACGCAGCAAGCTGTTTCCCCGCTCATCGTACGAATACCGGAGACTACTGCTCAGTTCACCATCAGCTGCTTCCAGCACCCTGAGCATACCATCGTAGGTACTACTATCACTTTTTTCTATGTTAAAGTCGCCACAGATAACCTGAGGTATGTGAACATCCGAATAAGGATGTAATAACTGCTGACGAATTTCTTCGAGCTGACGCTCACGAATTCCGGGCTTTCCGTCGGCTTGCAGGTGAGTAGTAAGTAACTGAAACTTCTTACCTTTAAACTCACCTTCGAAAATGACCGCCCCTTTTCGGGCAACAGCATCAAAGCCGGTCGACTCGGAAAAGAGGATTGATTTTTTCAGTGTAAGGGGTATCCTGCTAACTATCCACAACCCACTGTTTGTACGATGCAGGGCCCTGCCCTGGTTTACCGGGCCATACTGAAAGGGATATTTCTCCCGAATACGTCGGGCTATGCGACGACGGTTGGTAGCGCTGAAAGCTTCCTGAAATACCACCACATCATAGTTGGAGTCGTATATTTCATCAGCAATGGCCCGTGCCCGTAAAGGATTGTCGTTGAAGAGACTCAGTACAGGCAATAAGTACACATTCCAGCTGAGAATACGTAAAGGAGAAGAATCAGAAGCGGTAACTGTGTTCATAAGCGATAGCAGTAAAATAAGCAGGATGCATTTCATATCCTAAATTTTTCACTGCAAAGAAACGCACACAGGATGACGTTAACATTGACAAACTGTGACAAAGAAATTAAAAAGGCTATCCGGACAACTTTTCAGGATACCGGTAATTTATCCACTGGTCTGAAAATTAGGTAGTACTATACATTTTAAGTTTTGATAATTTTATACACTTCATGCTTGTTATTAAAGTGTACAATTACAAAATAAATTCCAGCCGAATAAATTGTGAAATCTAAAGTATATTTACCAGAGTCTGTATTTGCTATAATTTTTATACATCTGCCAAAAACATCCCTAATTTCAATCGTTTTCAAGGGATTATTGATTTGAAGAAAAGCATAGTCTTTAGTTATAACGGGATACAAATTTGAGCTCTTCTGATTTTCTTTTGTCTCAATAACACTTGTTAACAACTCGCAACAATTTTCATTGTACCATAAATTATTATGATATAATTCAACATCATTTTGTTTATAACAACTTATAAATTGATAAGAGTATAATCCAGTCGTAATAGGATAGGCGGGATTAAATAACCCTGTAATACTACCTATTCCTTCAATCCATGGTTCTACATTGTTGAAACTTATCCTTTTTCGTTTTTCCCCGTTAAGCAACTCAATAGAATCAATCCCTGTTACAATTCTTGTTTCATTTAATTCGGAGAATTGTTCTTTGGTTGAAGATAATGGCAGTCCAAAAACAGTATCACCTTTTTCTAAGGTAAAATCATAAAGTAGAATATTCTCTAATGTATCTTCTGCTATTATAATATTTGCAGATATTTTTCCTAAGTCTTCACGAATAGAACCAATATAATTACGATTCTGTGGGTTTTCAGGATAGTGTGCTATTATATTTTTATATATCTTTCCAATAATTATAGAATCATTATCTATATAATATTGAATTTGTCTAACTATCTTACCTCCTTGATCAGAAACAAACGCTTGAGTCCAAAAAGCATTTTCCCAAAAACTTGTTTGAGCATTGGTTTTCATGTTAATAATTGAGCCCAAAATACATATTATTAATAGAATTTTTTTCATATTTTAATTATTTATTTAATTTCTAACTGCGCCCCTGTTTGCACTTCAAAATCATTTACTATATTGGTATCACCATCGGCATCAATTGTTACATTAGCACCTGATTGAATAACAACAGGTCCTGAAGGCATGGTAGTTGTCACATTTGATTTTTGATATAACTACTTAACTAGTGTAAGACTTTTTCTTGTCAGTAGTATATTTGTAGGCACCGAAAATCCCGGCTCTACCCATTCCTCTATATCACACACACCCTCATCATCCTCTAATATCCAGCGAATCTGATTGGAGGATAGTAATTCAATTTTCCCGCTGTATACTCTTTTCTTACGCTGCTTGTCGTAAAAACGCATATATAGTTTATTGGGATTTGCGTAATTAATAGATTCAAATTGTCCATTTGAAGCAAATATTATTACATTCCTGATAGTTAAATCATTATAGATCTCAGGCACATTAGAAGCAGCATAAGTGTCAAGTATTACATTATTTTTACTATAAAAGTAGTCACCTACAAGACATAATCCATACGAATCTATATTGTCCTTTGGCACAATTTTCAAGTAAATTCTGAATATCTCACCACCTTCATTATATTCCCAGGTATCTTCGTAGGTTTCTAAGTTAATAGTATACATTTGTCTTTTAACAATATCTTGAGCCAATAAGGTGTTTACAGTAAGGTAAAGCACTAAAAATAAGAGGATGTGTTTGGTTTTCATGTAAGTTTACAAGTTATCTTTATTTACTAAATAACCCGTTATCGATTGTAAAAGCAGCAATTCGATTTTTGATATAACTACTTTACTAGTGTAACACTTTTTCTTGTAAGTAGTATATTTGTAGGCACCGAAAATCCCGGCTCTACCCATTCCTCTATATCACACACACCCTCATCATCCTCTAATATCCAGCGAATCTGATTGGAGGATAGTAATTCAATTTTCCCGCTGTATA
>JAQUYE010000057.1:7903-9155 GCA_028691965.1 Paludibacter sp.
CGCTGCTTGTCGTAAAAACGCATATATAGTTTATTGGGATTTGCGTAATTAATAGATTCAAATTGTCCATTTGAAGCAAATATTATTACATTCCTGATAGTTAAATCATTATAGATCTCAGGCACATCAGAAGCAGTATAAGTGTCAAGAATTGCATTATTCTTACTATAAAAGTAGTCACCTATAAGACATAACCCATACGAAAATTTAGTGTCCTTTGGCACAATTTTCAGGTATATTCTGAATATCTCGCCACCTTCATTATATTCCCAGGTATCTTCGTAGGCTTCTAAGTTGATAGCAAAAGTTTGTCTTTTGATAATATCTTGAGCCAATAAGGTGTTTACAGTAAGGTAAAGCACTAAAAACAGGAGGATGTGTTTCGTTTTCATGTAAGTTTACAAGTTATCTTTATTTACTAAATAACCCGTTATCGATTGTAAAAGCAGCAATTCGATTTTTGATATAACTACTTAACTAGTGTAAGACTTTTTCTTGTCAGTAGTATATTTGTAGGCACCGAAAATCCCGGCTCTACCCAATCCTCGTCAAAATATACACCCTCATCATCCTCTAATATCCAGCGAATCTGATTGGAGGATAGTAATTGAATTTTCCCGCTGTATACTCTTTTCTTACGCTGCTTGTCGTAAAAAAACATATTTAATTCATTTGGATTTGCATAGCTGATAGATTCATATTTACCATTTGAAGCATAAATGATTATTTTGCTGCTATTTATATCATTATATACTTCAGGCACATCAGAAGCAGTATAAGTATCAAGAATTACATTATTTTTACTATAAAAGTAGTCACCTATAAGACATAACCCATACGAAATTTTAGTATCAATTGGTGCTATTTTTAAGTAAATTCTGAATACTTCGCCACCTTCATTATATTCCCAGGTATCTTCGTAGGCTTCTAAGTTGGTTGCAAAAGTTTGACTTCTAACAATCTCTTGAGCCAACAAGGTGTTTACAGTAAGGTAAAGCATTAAAAACAGGAGGATGTGTTTCGTTTTCATGTAAGTTTACAAGTTATCTTTATTTACTAAATAACCCGTTATCGATTGTAAAAGCAGCAATTCGATTTTTGATATAACTACTTTACTAGTGTAACACTTTTTCTTGTCAGTAGTATATTTGTAGGCACCGAAAATCCCGGCTCTACCCAATCCTCGTCAAAATATACACCCTCATCATCCTCTAATATCCAGCGAATCTGATTGGAGGATAGTAATTGAATT
>JAQUYE010000057.1:9255-17710 GCA_028691965.1 Paludibacter sp.
TTGAAGCATAAATGATTATTTTGCTGCTATTTATATCATTATATACTTCAGGCACATCAGAAGCAGTATAAGTATCAAGAATTACATTATTTTTACTATAAAAGTAGTCACCTATAAGACATAACCCGTACGAAAATTTAGTGTCCTTTGGCACAATTTTCAGGTAAATTCTGAATATCTCGCCACCTTCATTATATTCCCATGTATCTTCGTAGGCTTCTAAGTTGATAGCAAAAGTTTGTCTTTTGATAATATCTTGAGCCAATAAGGTGTTTACAGTAAGGTAAAGCACTAAAAATAAGAGGATGTGTTTCGTTTTCATATCGGATTAGATCTAATCTTTTGGTTCTATTTAACCAGTTATCGATTGTATAAGCAGCAATTCGATTTTTGATATAACTACTTTACAAATGTAAGACTTTTTCTTGTCAGTATTATATTTGTAGGTACCGAAAATCCCGGCTCTACCCAATCCTCTGCATCATAATCACCCTCATCATCCTCTAATATCCAGCGAATCTGATTGGAGGATAGTAATTGAATTTTCCCGCTGTAAACTTCTTTCTTACGCTGCTTGTCGTAAAAAAACATATTTAATTCATTTGGATTTGCATAGCTGATAGATTCATATTTACCATTTGAAGCATAAATGATTATTTTGCTGCTATTTATATCATTATATACTTCAGGCACATCAGAAGCAGTATAAGTATCAAGAATTACATTATTTTTACTATAAAAGTAGTCACCTATAAGACATAACCCGTACGAAAATTTAGTGTCCTTTGGCACAATTTTCAGGTAAATTCTGAATATCTCGCCACCTTCATTATATTCCCATGTATCTTCGTAGGCTTCTAAGTTGATAGCAAAAGTTTGTCTTTTGATAATATCTTGAGCCAATAAGGTGTTTACATTAAGGTAAAGCACTAAAAACAGGAGGATGTGTTTCGTTTTCATATTTATTTGTACGTTTAGTTGCAATCTTTTTTTGTAACATTATTTTTTGAATCTAACTGATATGGAGTCCATTTTATATCTGATATTTCTGATGACTCCTTTGTAAATTCTCCCAAACTAAAAGACAACCCTGAATCTGACTCTTTCAAGATTTTCAAAAACCATTTAAGAGAATCATTAATGTCATTACCATCCTTTTCCATGGCCAAATCATCATAAAGTCCTTTTAAGCTTTTTTCGTTGAATTTATTTCCAAATTCTTTAAATTTAACAGGGTCAGTAATATGTAATATACCAATACCATAAATGCTCACAACAATGTAGCGGAAAGTAGCTGGATTAAACATTTTCCCTTTGATAAACATGGAGTGTAAGGTTAGTAAATCTCTAGGTGAAAAGACATATGTTCCACCGGACATATCCGGATGTATATGAACTCTTTCTATAATTTTGTCAGTGTATGGATCAAAACTTACATTAATTCGCGTTCGTTCAGAAGGTTTAATTTTTGAACCAAGAGCTGTTTTCATATATCCATCTTCAAGGCTATCTCTTTCAGCCTTTAAAATATACTCTTTCAGTTTTGCATTTAATGAATCATCTGCTATCATCTTTTGAAATTCAGCACAGGGGTCAGTCAGGGTAGTAGTAGGGTCAGAAGGGGTAGTATTGGTATTGGGATTAGTACCACTTCCTACACCGGAAATACTAACTCCACCTCCACCTCCATCCGAATAGCCATCATCTAAATAGGTTGAGAAATAGTCTGTTTTACAATGCGATAATTGTGGTTCAGAAGTAAAATCTCCCATTGAAATTTGGATGTAAGTACAGGTTTCAATTGCATAAGTAACAAAGCCTGATGCAACCTTATGATAATTGGCTGTACTGACTTCGGAGGGTGAGCTTTCTTTGAGAACTTTACTAATTATCTTTCCGTGATTGTACTCCCACCCATTAATAAAGTCATCTTTAACACTATAAAATAAAATCAGTCCGCTGAAAGCAGGATCCCGTCTTAAATAATAATTAGTATTAATATTTTCAGCGCTTGAAAGTATGTAGCTTAAATTTGGTATGACGAGCATTTTAAAACCATACATATCACCCGTAAGTTTGTTCTTTAGTATTACAAGTTTTTGAACTTGAATAATATCAGTTTGATCGCGTTCAGATTGTTGTTTTACTTCTGAAGTTGCAATTTCAACAAACCCATCCTGATACTCCCAGGCAAGTTCAACAACCGACCAAATGGAATCATTGTCAAGCTCAGCTAAATCCCAATTCAGAAGTGGCTTAAGATCAAAAACCGTGCTATCTGCTGAATTTGATCTGAAAAGGTCTGAATACGAAGATTCATACTTTAGATTTTTGTCATACCAATCCTTCGCCTCAGTAATGGAAAGTGATTCTTTGAGAAATTCGGATTGTTCTTCTGTTTTTTGGCAGTTCCACAATATTGCAAGAATGAATAGCAATACGGTTATTCTTAACAGACTATTCTTCATTGATTAGTAGTTTAGGTTCAAGTTTAAAGAATTATGAGCTTTTACAACTATATCTTGCAAAGATATAATATATCATAATAAGTTGAGCTCACAAAGTACTACCAAAGCACTCACATTTATGTTAAAGTATTTTGTGAGTGCTACTTCTATTCGTTATTTAATCGAACCCTACTAAATCAGGGCGATTACCTGGTTGGCAAGTGCATTCGCTTCTTCCATCGAGCCGGCCTCGGAGTAGATACGGATAATTGGCTCTGTATTAGATTTGCGAAGATGAACCCAGCCGTTAGGAAAGTCAATTTTCACACCATCAATCGTATTAACTTCATAGTGTGCAAAAGTATCAGCAAGTCGTTGCAGCACTTCATCTACGTTGATATCGGCACTTAATTCCTTTTTGTTCTTTGAGATATAATACTCAGGATAGGTTTTGCGAAGTTCGGATACGGTCACTGCTTTACGGGCCAGGTGGGTAAGAAACAGGGCTATACCTACCAGCGCATCGCGGCCATAATGACTGGCCGGATAGATTACACCTCCATTACCTTCGCCTCCTATTACGGCATTCGTTTCTTTCATCCTGGTTACTACATTCACCTCGCCTACAGCAGCTGCATGGTATTCCATACCGTAGCTCCCGGTAACATCGCGCAGGGCACGTGTTGAACTAAGGTTGGAGACAGTATTACCCGGTGTCTGTGAAAGTACATAGTCGGCTACTGCCACTAAGGTGTATTCTTCTCCAAACATGGTGCCGTCTTCGCATATAATTGCAAGGCGGTCGACATCCGGGTCGACTACAAATCCCACATCAGCTTTGCCTGATTTCATCAGCGAAGCTATCCCGGTAAGGTGTTCGGGGAGCGGTTCAGGGTTATGTGGAAACTGTCCGTTTGGTTCGCAGTAGAGCTTCTCAACCTGTTTAACTCCCAGGGCTTCGAGCAGTGCTGGTAGTACTATGCCACCAACTGAATTCACACAATCGATAGCCACTGTAAACCCGGCTTTTCGGATAGCGTCTACATCCACTAATTCGAGATCGAGTACACTCTGAATATGAGCCTGAGTATAGTCCTTACGACTTAGCTTCCCAAGTTGATCCACCTCCGGAAAAAGGAACGATTCATCAGCAGCACGTTGTAACACATCTTCTCCCTGAGCAGCATTGAGAAATTCACCCCGCTCATTAAGCAATTTAAGTGCATTCCACTGGCGGGGATTGTGACTGGCTGTAAGGATGATGCCTCCTGCTGCTTTTTCCATTACTACGGCAAGTTCGGTAGTTGGAGTGGTTGCCAACCCAATATTCACAACATCGAAACCCATACCCAGCAGCGTACCTGTAACTACCTGATCGACCATCTCGCCGGAGATGCGTGCATCACGACCTACAACGATAGTAGTGGAAGCAGTTTGCTTATTATCACGGATATGCATGGCGTAGGCCGCTGTAAAACGAACAATATCAAGGGGATTAAGCCCCTCTCCGATCGTACCGCCTATAGTGCCGCGGATACCGGAAATAGATTTAATTAATGTCATACCAAAGCAGAGTTAATAATTCTTTTGAATTTTAATTTTCAGGTCGTATCCCATTGGGGTTGCCGGGCGGTTAAACTGACTGAAACCTAAGCGGGAAAAGACAATGATAGTAGCTTCCGAGTTGTGACGTTTCATATAGCCGACTGCTTCGTGCCAGCCCACACAAACCTGGGTATAATCAAGGTAGTTAAATACAGTCGGATACGGATAATCGAGGGTCGATAAGTTGGATAAGGTATCAGCCTTTTCCGCCAGGTTGTACTGAAGAAAACGGGTAACTACCATATCGCCTGTTTCGAGGGTATCGCCGGAGGCAATATCTCCTTGTTCAGTGAGTCTGAAATACAGTCCGGTCGAACTTTTATAGAATACCTTTTCAGGCCATGGATAGGTCTGCGGCATCTTATCCACTACTGTAATACCTTGTCGCTGAATAAAGCTTTTGATAAGGTTTTGTTCTATATCCAGTTCGTCGGCATAGGTAACATTATCGTCGCAGGCGCTGAATACAACAACACTGAGAGAAATCGTAAGAAATAAAGCAAAAAAAGATCTCATATATATCTATTTATCGGATATTAGCAATACTAATGACATCGGCAAACACACCGGCAGCCGTCACGCTTGCACCTGCACCATAGCCCTTGATCATCATAGGGAATTCGTTGTAGCGAGCAGTGGTAAGTAGTATGATGTTGTTGCTCCCCTGCAGGTCGTAGAAAGGATGCAGGTGATCTACTTCTTCCAGCCCTACCGAGCACGCTCCCATTTCCATCGTAGCTACAAATCGCCAGCGTTTACCTTCGGCAGTCAGCCTACGACGCTTAAGTTCAAACTCCTCATCCAGCGCAGGTACCTCTTTCCAGAACTGGTCGAGCGGACCGTTGAACAGACTTTCAGGAATAAAGAGATTTCTCGCCACATCTTCCTGATTCACCTGGTAACCTGCCTCGCGGGCAAGGATAACAAGTTTACGAATCACATCCTTGCCACTCAGGTCTTCGCGCGGATCGGGCTCGGAATATCCTGCCTCCTTGGCCATGAAGATAGCTTTGCTTAGCGGAATATCCCCGCTCAGGGTGTTGAAGATAAAATTAAGTGTACCCGAAAGAACCGCCTGGATCTTCTGGATACGGTCGCCACTGTTAATCAGACTGTTGATTGTATTAATAATCGGCAGACCGGCACCTACATTTGTTTCAAACAGAAACTTCACTCCTTTGCGGCGTGCTGTTTCTTTTAGTTTAGAATAGTTGGAATATTCGGAGGAAGCTGCAATCTTGTTGGCAGTAACCACCGAAGTATTATTTTCGAGCAATCGTTGGTAGAGATGAGCTACTTCTTCGTTGGCAGTACAATCCACAAACACCGAGTTGAAAATGTTCATGTCGATGATTTCGCGTGCTATGGCTGCGGGACTTGCATCCTGGCCTTTCGACATCAGTTCTTCACTGAATGTTGAAAGATCGATGCCTTCGCGACGGAAAAGCATTTTGCGACTCGAAGCTACTCCCACCACTTTTACCTTCAGCGAGTTCTCTTCCATCAGTTTTTGCTGTTGCTTGCGGATCTGATCCAGCAACTTGCCTCCTACCGTACCTACGCCTACTATAAAGAGGTTCAGCACCTGATAGTCGGACAGGAAGAATGAGTCGTGAATAACATTCAATGCCTTGCGCAACGACGAGCGATCGGTTACGAAGGATATATTTGTTTCGGAGGCTCCCTGTGCACAGGCAATAACATTAATCCCGTTGCGTCCGAGTGTACCGAACAACTTACCGGCAATGCCGGGAGTACGTTTCATATTATCTCCCACGATAGCTACCGTGGCAAGATCGTCTTCCGAAAAGATAGTATCAATTTCGCCCTGAGCTATCTCCTGAGCAAACTCGGCGCGCAGCACCTGTACCGCTAACTGACTATCAGCATTACGAACACCAATAGAAGTTGAATTCTCCGACGATGCCTGTGAAACAAGGAAGACAGAAATGCCATTTTTGGCAAGCACCTTAAAGATGCGGTGATTAACCCCGATAACACCCACCATACCAAGTCCCTGAATAGTAATCAGTGAGGTATCGTTGATAGACGAAATCCCTTTAATAGCCTTGGATTTACCATCGGGTTTCTCCAGCGATATATAGGTTCCTTTAGCTTCAGGATTAAAGGTGTTTTTAATTACTACAGGTATCTTCTTGTGGAAAACCGGGAAGATAGTCGGAGGATAAATAACCTTTGCACCAAAGTTACAGAGTTCCATGGCCTCACTGAAGCTAAGTTCCTCGATAACATAGGTATTGGAAATAATTTTAGGATCGGCAGTCATAAAACCGTCTACATCCGTCCATATCTCCAGCACTTCGGCCTTTAGGGCTGCTGCAATAATCGCTGCGGTATAATCAGACCCCCCACGACCAAGGTTGGTTATAAAGTTAGTCGACGAGTCGGATGCTATAAACCCGCCACAAACCGTAACCGGAGGCAGGGTGTGAAATTGCTCATTAATCAGACGATTAGTCTGCTCGAAGTCAACAACATGCTTATCAAACTGGTTAACCGTTTTAATAAAATCACGCGACTCGGCATGCTGTGCTCCGGGGATGGCCTGGCATACAATCACCGACGAGAGAGCCTCACCATAACTTACAATTGTATTTGTAATTTTAGGCGAGCTGTCCCTTATCAGAAACACCCCTCTGAGTATATTGGAAAGATCGGTGAACAGCGACTGGACGGCATCCACTGTGCGGGCTTGCGTCATCGTATCGTCGATAACCTGAGGAATAATATCCAGGTGTCGGCGAAGCATCATCTTGTACTCTGTGAGGTAGGTTTCGTCACCTGCCGCAGCCAGGGAAGCTAACTTATACAACTGATCGGTGATTCCCGAAAGAGCCGACACAACAAGAACGACCGGCTTGGAAGCCGAATCCACAATTTGCTTTACACTTAAAATGCCCTCAACGGAACCTACGGATGTCCCGCCAAATTTCATTACCTTCATCTTCTGCTGAGTATCGTTGAACGGTTAATAATAGATTCGCAAAAGTAACGAAAAAACAGCAATAAACGCAGCGGCCTTCCTGTTTTTTAGTTAAACAGTTGCAAATCTATGAAAAATGTACTACTTTTGCACCGCATTTTTACAATGCAATTTCTCACAACGACACTAAAGTATTGGTCCGGTAGCTCAGCTGGATAGAGCAACAGCCTTCTAAGCTGTGGGTCTTGGGTTCGAATCCCAACCGGATCACTTGTCAATGAGAAGAGAGGCTATCATGAAATTGAAATACATTTCCTGATAGCTCTTTTTATTTAGACCAGGACCAGACTGTTGGCCAGTTAACACAATTGACAAAACGGACTAAGCATGAAGATGTTCATCCGGATTAATTTTTTATCTTTGCGAACGGTACATATATACTACAAACTATGCAATTAAAGGTACAATTAATATTAACTCCTGAGCAGGCTGCTAAAGAATCGCAGCTAAAAAGACGAGTAGCAGAAAAAGCAAATATAGCTGAACAGGAAATAAACTACATCCGGATTGTCAAGAAATCAATCGACGCCCGTAGCCATCAGGCAAAAATAAATCTGTCGGTTGAGGTGTTTGTGAATGAACAACCTGCTCCCGAACTACTTAAACGTGATTTTGTATTCAAAGATGTACACGCAGCCAAACCCATACTTATCATCGGTGCCGGGCCTGCCGGAACATTTGCTGCTCTTAAACTGCTGGAACTGGGTTTAAAACCCATTTTGCTGGAACGTGGCAAGCAAGCCAAAGAAAGAGTGTCGGACATTGCCGCACTCAACCGCAACAAGTCATTCAATCCCGAATCGAACTACTGCTATGGCGAAGGTGGAGCCGGAACGTTCAGCGACGGTAAACTTTATACCCGTTCGAAGAAAAAAGGCGATTCGAACGAAATCTTTGAGTTGTTCCACTACCACGGTGCTTCCGACGAGATACTTTACGAAGCCCATCCACACATTGGCTCCGACATGCTTCCCTCCATCGTGGGAAATATGAGTTATACGATCACTTCACATGGTGGCGAAATTTACTTCGACACCAAAATGCAGGAGTTAATCATTGAAGATAATCAGGTAAAAGGATGCAAAACCACCGATGGACGCATTTTTACGGCAGAGGCTGTCATCCTTGCCACCGGGCATTCTGCTCATGATTTGTACGAGATGATGCATGCTCAGGGCATTCAACTGGAACAAAAGGGATTTGCCATGGGAGTACGCGTTGAACACCCGCAAACTCTGATCGACAGTATTCAGTACCACTGTCCGTCACGCGGCGAATACCTTCCTGCAGCTAATTACAGTCTGGTAGAGCAAATTGACGACCGTGGGGTCTATTCATTTTGTATGTGTCCGGGTGGTCGAATTGTGCCTGCCGGCACCGGTGACGAAGAAATTGTTGT
>JAQUYE010000058.1 GCA_028691965.1 Paludibacter sp.
TACTACCTTGTTACAGTATAGTCTTGGTATTTTAAACGGAACGGGTATGAATGTAGAGGATGACAATACGAATAAGAATATTGTCGGACGGCTATTGGTGCATCCTCTCAACGGACTAACTATAGGCGGTAGTTTCAACCTTGGTAAAATTAACCCGACTGATCTGGCACAGCCTCAAAATGATATCTATCGATTTGGTGGAGAACTACAGTATAAACTGGGTAGCCTGTTCCTTCAGGGTGAATATATTCGCGGAATTGATAAGTTGCATTCTGCTTCAAGAGTCCCTGTTTACGGGGGATGTGGTGGAATTGTAGGTTACGAAACAAAAACCGCAGGAACCTATACCAAAGATGGTTTTGTAGTAATGGCGTCGTATATGACTCCCTGGAACCTCGAACCGGTTGTTAAATTTGATACCTATAATTCAGATATTGCGTTGGCAGGTAAACGTACCAATTACACTACCATCGGTCTGAATTATTATGTAAACGATTATTCAAGAGTACAGATTAACTACGTTAATGTTGCTGAATCTGCCGGAATCATGAACGATATGATTATGGTACAGTTACAGGCTAAATTCTAAAAAAAATACAGACATGAAAAGAATAATTATCGTTTTAACTGCATTGATGAGTCTTGCTACACTTAGTGCGCAACTGATTAGTGTAGATGAGCTTACAAAACTGATGAAAGACCCTAAAGTGGTGGTGGTGGATGCCCGACCTGCAGCTGATTATATGAAAACCCATATCAACGGAGCAATTAATATCGATGCTTCAACCCTTAGTAATGCAACGCCGGTTGAAGGGACTTTGAAACCGGTAGCAGAATTGGCTTCCATTTTTGGGAAACATGGACTTAGCACTTCAAGCAAGATTGTAATTTATTGTAAAACAGGTATAAATGCCGGAAGGGTATACTGGATTTTAAAGTACCTGGGTGCTTCTGATGTAAGCATGCTGGATGGACAGATGGATGCCTGGTTCGGAGCCCGTAAGCCCATCACAAAGAATCCTAAGAAACTAGCTGCTGCCACTTTCACACCTGCAGTAAATGCGGCCATTAAAGCCGATAAAGCGTACGTTAACAGTAAACTAAGTACTGCTGTTCTGATTGATACCCGGAAGAAGGAAGAGTATGCTGCCGGCAAAATTGGCACTGCCATCAATATCCCTAGTGATGATATGCTTTCCGGTTCAAAGTTGAAAACAGCGGCCGAACTTACAAAACTGTTTGCTTCTGTTCCAAAGGATAAAGAAGTGATAGTGTATTGTAAAACAGGAGTCTCTGCCGGTCTGACTTATTTCGTGTTGAAATCAGTACTTAATTATCCGAAAGTTCGATTGTACGAAGGTGCATGGGTGGATTGGTCCAACTAAACTAAAAAGATAGTCTATGAATACGATGAAGATTTTCTTTTATACTTTGATTATAGTGATGTTGGGTGCTTGTGGAAATCAACCGACTAAACTCTATGCTGATGGAAATGAAATGGCTGAAGAGTTGAAAGCTCAGGTTGATTGGATTAGTGCTGCAGAATTCAGGACAGTGCTGGAATCGAACGAAACGTTTTACTTAATCGATTGCCGTGAGTCGGAGGAATTTGACCTGGCATGCATTCAGGGTGCTCTGTCGGTGCCAAGAACCGTGTTGGAAGATGAAATTGCCAATCAGGCACCGGGTAAGCGGATCCCTTTGTATATTTATTGTGCTAACGGTCGCCGTTCTACTCTTGCTGCAACAGTTTTACCCTTGCTGAAATATACCGACGTAAAGGTTATTGAGGGGGGCTTTGATGCCTGGCAGGAAACATTTCCTGATTTAGTTGAACATAATCCGGTAAGAGGTGCAGTTAAGAAAGCAGTTGCTGCTCCCTCCGGTGGATGTGGAGGTTGATACTATATTATAAATAAATCAAAAACAATATGGCAAAATTAGTAGTGGGTTTATCCTCCGGTAGTGTGGATAAATTAGTCGGGTTGGGTGTAATGCTCAGTGGAGCAGCAGCCGATGATATGGATATTGAAGTGTATGTTTTACTTACAGCTGCAAGGGCTTTTCTGAAAGAGAATGAATTTTTAAACGATTCGTTTGTTGAATATCCTCATTTAAAAGAAGAGATGCTGGCTAAAATGAAAGAACTCGATGTTCCTCACTGGGCAGAATCATTTCGACAGGTAAAAGAGTTCACAGCCTGTAAGTTTTATATCTGTTCCTTAGCCGGAAAAATGTGGGATGGAGTAAGCAAAGATCAATTTATTGATGTTGTGGACGACTTCAGTGGTATTTTTCAATACATAGAAGCAGCTCAGAAAGCTGATTTACATATAACAATCTGATAGATTGTTTATTTTAGGGTAGGTTAAGTGTTGAAGAGTGATTCCTGTACAACAGGTGTCACTCTTCTTTTTTGTATAACAACAAAGTCCTACCTTGAATCCTTTATTGATGCCGGGTGGTTGTCTACAGTCTACGTGTCACGGCATAGTAAGGTTTACTTTCCTCTTTATACCGGTTTACCGAGGTTACTACGAACGTATACCTTCCTTTTAGTTTTTTGAGTTCGTTAAGCAGTACCATCGGTTCGGTAGTCAGTGTAAGAATATTGGCCGGATCTTCCATATTGCCGGCTTTCTTTCCTTTAAAGTAATACACTACATAATACGCCACGGCATCACCACCTTCAGCTGTTATCGGATCCCAGGTCAACAGTGCCTCTTTACCATCTTTCAGAATGCGGATATTATCGGGTTGTACGGCCGTTGTTCTGGCCAGATTTCTATTTACAGGAGGAATTGCCGGGTGAAGATAGAATTGGTGTTTCAGACTATCGGTTAGTCCCTGTAGATTACGCAGAAAGGGTTTTGCACTATAAAAAAATACGCCGTCTACTTCCGGATAATCCTGGTTCATACGGAGTTGGCGGGCAAGTTCGTTGGGACGCTTCCAGGCGGCCTCAGTACGTAATCCTAATCCCGAAGCATACAAGCCGATGTACACATTTTTGTTTTGAGCATGCTGAGTCCACCATTTTACAAGTACTTCATAATCAGCTATCTTCTTACCAATTTCCCAGTACAACTGCGGAACAACATAATCGATGGTTCCTTCTTCGAGCCATTTAAGAATGTCGGCATATAAATCATCATAATTCTGAACGCCGGCACGGGTGGCTGATCCTTTCGGGTCGTTAGCATTGTTTCGCCACACACCAAAGGGGGAGATTCCGAACTCCACCCAGGGTTTAATGGACTGAATGGTTTTCTTTAGTTCTGCAATTACCATGTTCACGTTATTGCGGCGCCAGTCGGCCTTGTTAGTGAAACCGCGGGGGTAGTTTCTGAAAGCCTCCTGATCAGGAAAGTCCTGTCCCTGAACAGGGTAGGGGTAGAAGTAATCATCAAAATGGATGGCATCAATATCGTAGCGCTCCACAATGTCGGCGACAACCCTGTTGAGGTAGTGACGGGTTTCGTCAAGTCCCGGATTGAAATAGTACTTTCCTCCATATTGAACAAAGAGATGAGGCTTTTGAAAAAAGATATGCGATTTGTCAAGTGTAGTTACAGGATCACCGTTCAGCAAACGATAGGGATTCAACCATACATGTACATCGATAAAACGTTTGTGGGCTTCTTCCACCAGAAACTGAAGCGGATCAAAATAGGGAGAAGGCTTTCTGCCCTGCTTGCCGGTAAGGTAAGCCGACCAGGGCTCAATGGCCGAATGATAGAGAGCATCGGAAGTCGGACGAGCCTGAAATACAACAGTATTGATTTTCAGTTCAGCAAAGCGATCAAGCATCTCCCTGAGTTCTTCACGTTGTGCATCCGAAGACGCGTTCCTGGAGGTGGGCCAGTCGATATTCGCAACTGTTGCGACCCACACACCACGCATTTCTCTTTTTTTGGGAGCAGCCTCTACTATGGTTAGGAGGCTTGCCAGCATAAATACACTTATTACACTAACTGATCGTACTGTTGAATTCATATTTTATTAAAAAATTGTCCACAAAAATACAATTTTATATGCATAGTTGAGTAACGAAAAAGTGGATTCAGGGGAATAAAGTCGATTTGGTAAGTTGAAAAGTTGTCAGCTTAGCGCTGGAAATTATAGCTATATTAATTATATTTATGATTATTTATAAAATAGCATCTCCTAAATCGTAAATTTACGATTTAGGAGTTCGTTGGTAGTACTAAACAGGCGCATAAACTATAGTTTATTGATCATTTAGCCTTAGGTGTAATGTTGGTCACGTTCAGTTATATTGACCGGCACGCCCTGTGTTACAGACCCGCATATGTCATGTACGAAACCGCCATATGTCATGTACGAACCTGCCATATGTCATATGCGAACCTGTAACATGACATATTCGAACCTGTAACATGACATATGCGAACCTGTAACATGACATATGCGGACCTGTCATATGACATATGCGAACCTGTCATATGACATATGCGAACCTGTAACATGACATATGCGGACCTGTCATATGACATATGCGGACCTGTCATATGACATATGCGGACCTGTCATATGACATGATATGGTTAAAAAGACCTTAACGGATGGATCGAAAACGCCAGATTAAAATGACAAAAGGGTTTAGGGTTGTGGGAGGAAATGGCTAGCGGATATAACGCAAAAAAGCTGACCATAAGGAGGTCAGCCGGTAGGCAAAACAACTAAAACGAGGGGGGCGGACTCAGGTCCTCTTAAAAACCGGGAAGTGTAAACGGGCAACAGACGAGGTATAGCTACAGGGAACTACTGTCCTAGTCAGGCAGATAGCTGCGAAAACAGCACCTGACAACGACCGACCAGCTGCGAAGCGAGTGGTGAAAGTAAGGAAAAGAACTGAGGTGCTGGACGATGGTACCGGGATTAATACAGCTGCAATCCAGCCGCTGAGAACCACCTCAACAACCAGCATCAAAAACAGGATCAGGAATTTTGTTTTCATGGGTACAAAGATAAAGCAGGAATGTGGGTGAAAATTGCACGTTTGTGGGCAAAAATTGCAAGTTTGTGGGCAATTTGTCAACTTCTATCATTTATCCTGTTGTCAATGTCCATTTACTCATTTTTGTGTTAATTATTGAAAGGTTTTAACATTCATTCTGACAATATTTTGATGATTTGTGTACTTTTGTATCATTACGAGGTGATTACAGACCTTGGGTTTTAAATATAGGCGTATATGGCAACAAGTAAAAACTCCGAAAAAGCTGAAAACCAAGCACCACGAAGTGGAATTGTAGTATTTCAGGAAGTGCCGGAATCAGATCATTCAGGTGTTAGCGCCTACCAGCTTATTGATGTAAGTGAGGTTGTATCTTCAATTTTTAATCAGGATAGTAAAACCTTGTTGGGTAAAAATATAACTACCTTACTCCCCGAATTAGATACATCACTTCAGGAATTATTTTCGCGCATACTTTCTCTTAAAACAAATTGTGAAATTGAGTACTTTTCCTCACACAATTCCAACTGGTACAATGTGGCGGTTCAGTTTAGTAACAACCATCTGTACCTATCTTTTCACGATATAACAGATAGTAAAACCGCTGATTATTCGCTGGAAACATTTTTCGATTTTAACCTTGAAATGTTCAGCATTTTCGATAAAGATGGAAAATGTATCAGGGTTAACAACGAGTGGGAAAATGTATTGGGATATTCGTTCGAAGAATTGAACGAACATTCTTACAGTGATTTGATTCACCCGGATGATCAAAAATACACCATGGAAGTTGTTGGTACTTTTGCAAATAACCAACGAATATTTGATTTTACGAATCGGCTCAAAACGAAGGATGGAACCTACAAATACATTGAATGGAGAAGTTGTTTTATTAATGGCTTATTATATTCATCATCACGCGATATAACAGAGCTTAAACTGCATGAAGAAGAAATAGAGAATCAGCAAAACCTGCGACAAATAGTTGAACGCCTGGATGGGGTGTTTTTCCTGGTAAATTCGGATATGTCGAACTTACTATATATTACTCCCAACTTTAATGAAATATTTGGGGAGGGTAATTTTGATGGTTCCGACTACCTCTCGTCAGTTCAAAAAGTGATTCACCGGGATGATTTGCCCGGATTTAAGGAAAGCTTCTCGAACTACAGATCAACAGGTGTTTTCAGGGAGGAATTCCGGCTATGGAAAAGTAAAGAAGAGTGTTTATGGCTACATGTTTCTGTTTTTCAAATTTATAATCAGAATGGTGAGGTTACAAGACATGCAGGATTCGTACAGGATATTTCAAAGCGTAAAAGCTCTGAAATAGCTGAGAACGAGTCGAAGAAAAAACTGGATGTGATAATCAACACAATTCCGGATGTATTAATTACCTATAATTCGAAGGGTGAATATCTTACTCTCATTACTTCACATCCTCAAAATAGAATATTCAAAAATCATGATGTAAGTGGTAAGCATATTTCCGATTTCTTTTCAAAGGAGATAACCCGATTATTCATGCATAATATTAAAGTATGCCTGAAGAAGAACGCGATGCAAACTATCATATTCAATCATGAAAAAGACGGTAAAATCAGATTTTTTGAAAACAGGTTCTCTCCAATTGACAATGATAGGGTGTTATCAGTAGTACGTGATGTTACTGATTTAGTTAATTCACACCAGAAACTAACATTTCAGCTTGGGCTTCAGCATGTTTTGATACAGATTTCCAATAAATTGTTAAGTGCTGATGAAGCGGATTTTGAGACTGTTACGAATGATGCAATTGCTGAGCTTGGTAACTGTTTAAACGGGGATCGTTTTTATATCTACAGCTATGACGACATAACTAAGACCATTTCAAATACTCACGAATGGTGTGCCGAAGGAATTGTTTCTATTAAACAGGTATCCCAACAGGTATCGATATTGCCTTTCGAAAAATGGATTGAATCGCACAAAGATGGTCGTTTGCATACTATTGATGACATAAGTAAGATGGATGCAACGGACGTTTTAAAGTCAATGCTCGAAGTCCAGGGAATTAAAAGCATGGTGGCAGTGCCATTGATTCATCATGGAACTTATGTGGGTTTTGTTGGAATCGATTTTATAAAGAAACCAAATAAGCTAAAGGAAGATGAGTTGCAGTTGCTTCAGATTTTTGCACAGAATCTTATAACAAAAAGAGATAAAATCAACGATCAGCATGACTTAAAGCGTGCCTTGTTAAAAGCCAAAGAGACGGATCGGTTGAAATCTGTTTTCCTGGCTACACTTAGTCATGAACTCCGAACTCCGCTTAATCATATTATTGGTTTCAGCGAATTGCTCCGGGATCAGGTTGAAGATCTATCCTTAAAGGACTATGTTGTGCAAATTAACAAGAGTGGGCAGCATTTGAATTCGATGATAGAGGAGATGTTGCTGCTATCATTTTCGACGGATGTGAATTTACCTGTCAGAAAGAAACCGGTTAACGGAGTTGATATATACCTCGCGGTAAAATCTTCCTTAGAAGAGCTACTGGCAATTTTTGGTAAGGAAGGTAGCATTCGTGGTAAAGTGGATGTTTCTACCGAAGTGATGAGTGGAGTTTTTCACATCGACAGGCATAAAACCTATCAGATTCTGACAAAGTTGATTAGTAATGCCATAAAATTCACCAACCAGGGTCTGGTGCTTGTTACAATTAAAAAGGATACAAACTGGCTGAACTTTTCAGTTGAAGACACCGGTATCGGTATTTCAGCGGAACATATAGATATAATTTTTGATGCTTTTAAACAGTTGGATGAAGGATACAGCAGGAATTATGAAGGGTTGGGAATTGGGCTGTCGGTAGCAAAAAAGATTGCTGATTCGGTTGGAGCGACTTTAACAGTTACATCAACTGTTGGAGAGGGTTCCTGTTTTAATCTGTCCATACCATTGGAAAAATAAGTAAACTATCGGTTATAGCTGCTTTTTCAAAGAACATATAAATCAACTTTCCCATCGTTTTTTCCATTTGCTTATCCATAATTATCATTAACTTTGCAGGCTTAAAACCAGAATATGATAGAAATTATTCCTGCAATTGATCTTATAGAAGGGAAATGTGTACGTTTATCACAAGGTGATTACACTCAGAAAAAGGTGTATAACGAAAATCCGGTAGAGGTGGCCAAAATGTTTGAAGATGCCGGAATTAAACGTCTTCACCTTGTTGATCTGGATGGTGCAAAGGCACATCATATTGTTAACCACAAGGTGTTGGAGCGAATTGCAACTGCTACCAATCTGATCATCGATTTTGGAGGGGGACTAAAATCGGATGACGATCTTAGAATTGCTTTTGAAGCAGGTGCTTCGATGGTCACCGGTGGAAGTATTGCTGTTAAAAACCCGGAAGTATTCGCTACCTGGATTCAAAAATACGGCGCCGACAAAATTATTCTTGGAGCCGATGTTAAGGATGAGATGATTGCTGTTACAGGGTGGACCGAAACTACCTCCCTTGAATTAATTCCTTTTCTGGGTTCCTATATCTCGAATGGTATTTCAAAAGTTATCTGTACCGATATCAGTAAGGACGGTATGCTCGAAGGTACCTCCATCGAACTGTATCGTAAGCTGTTAGGTGAATTTCCGGATCTTTATCTTATTGCCAGCGGAGGCGTTAGTTCGCTCCGGGATATTGAGCTGCTCGAAGAAAGCAGGGTGCCAGCTGTGATCACCGGAAAAGCAATCTACGAAGGACGATTCAGTTTGAAGGATTTATCTCCCTGGTTAGGATAAAGGGTTATTTCTTCCTGAAAATCCTTGCAATGGTTTTTCCCATTTCGTCGAGTTTACCAATAGGCTCGAGCATCGATGGATTTATAAAATTGTCATTCTCATCGGAGGTTACTCCTGCCTGCATTGGGTATATGAGTATGTAACTTTGCTTCTCAAAATACTTCCTTAGGTAGACCGGTATTCGCTGCATACTGCTGTGATACGACAAGGACCGTTCACGTGCCATAATGATAATCAGGTTATCATCATCTTTAAAATCGCGTGCTAATATTAAAAAGTCATCCCAGTCGTCGAAGGCTGTATACTGAGCTTCAATAGGATGTTTGGATTGTACTTCTTTAATCATCGAAATGGTTTTCTCCTGTCCGTAGAACTCCATAATAGCTCCCGAATTACGGGCTATATTCCATACTTTAAGCAGCCAGAACGGAAAGCCTATTTCTGATTCGGCATTTTTAGGAATGACTACTATATGCCGTTTGATAGTTGAAACCGGTTGTGTTGCTTTGTACACGAAAGTGGTGACATTGTTGCGGGTTAGTATGCCTTCGGTGAGTTTGCCAAGAAATGAATCGGTCATTCCTCTTGCATGATGTAAGGATACTACTAAGTCGGAGATATTCTGTTCGCGTACTACACTGGTGATGGCATTTACTACATTTACATCATAGCGTAGTAATTTATTCATTCGAATGTCGACCGATGAAGCTGACTTGATAGCCTTTTCGAGTAAAAGGTTTGCTTTTTTCTGATCGTTCTCGTTTGAACTGCTGTTATCCATCACATTGAGTGCATAAAGTCCGTCCAGGTTTTTCTTGGATTTAATCAGTGAACTCAAATTTATTAATTCGTCAATCGTTTCCTGGTACTTTATCGGAATTAGAATTCGTTCGGTACTTTCGGTTTCCTGCGATTCAGGATTAGAACTTTCAGCCAGCGACAGGTTCATAGCAGCTTTTTGTGTTACCAGTGAAGCTATGGTACAGGTAACCAAAATCATAATGATGGTACCGTTTAAAATACTATCATCCAGCAACCGGATGGGACTTCCATCTGCTGCGTAGCCGGTGATTACATTGTATCCTACTAAGACTGCTGCCAGTGTTGCTGCTGCCTGTGCATTGCTTAACCCGAAAATCAGGTTCCCTTCGTCTTTTGAATACCTGAAAAATTTACGGGTAATAATGGCCGGTATATACTTGGATAAGGTGGCTGCTATGGTTAAGATTGCTGCTACATACAAACTGTAAACGTCGTTAAAAAAAGCACGGTAGTCGACAAGCATTCCAACTCCTATCAGAAAAAAAGGAATAAAAATGGCATTTCCTACAAAGGCAATACGATTCATTAGGGGTGAAGTAACCGGAATAAGCCTGTTGAGAGATAAACCTGCCAGGAATGCTCCAATAATTGATTCGATACCTGCTGCCCTGGCTAACACTGCTCCCAGGAACACCATTACCAGTACGAATACATACTGTGATACACTATCAGAGAATTTCTTAAAAAACCAGCGACCGATAATCGGGAAGAGTAACAGTACAATGGCACTAAAAATGAGTATGGATACAGATAGTTTAGTCCAGAACCAGGAGTCTACTTCGCCGGTCTGCATCCCTATAATAACAGCCAGAACAAGTAAACCAAGCGTAACAGTGATGATAGTACCCCCCACCGTAATCACTACGGCCCGGTTTTTTACTACGTCGAATTTTGTGACAATTGGGTAGGTGATGAGCGTATGGGAAGCAAACATACTCCCGATAAGTATGGAAGTGGGTACTGAGTAATTCATAAGGTATATGCCCGAGAGTATCCCGAACAGCATAGGAATCAGAAAGGTAAGTATCCCGAAGATAATGCTGCGGGTGCTGTTTTTCTTCAAATCTCCAAGGTCTATCTCAAGTCCGGCCAAAAACATAATGTATAACAGTCCGGCTGTTCCCGAAAGAATGATGCTGCTATCCCGTTGCAGAAGATTGATGCCGTATGGACCGATAATAGCTCCTGCAATTATTAACCCCAGGATGTGGGGTATTTTAATACGATTAAACAGGATAGGGGCAAAGAGGATGATGACAAGTATCACCATAAACTTAAGTACAGGATCCTGTAATGGGAGTGTAAGGTCGTTGATTAGTAATAAATTCATAGGATACTTTGGTTAAATATGGTTTACAGCAAGAGGTCTTTCATCTTCTCAAGGTTCAGGATCCGGTATTCCCGTTTATTTATATGAATAAGTCCGTCTTGTACCATTTCTGATAACGACCGTGCAAGTGAGGGGCGTGCCACACTGAATAGTTCGGCTAATTCGCTTTGGTTTTTACTGAGGGTAAAGGGCAAATCGGTGTTCCTGGCTTGTTCGAGCAGGTAATGTGCGAGCTTCCCTTTTATAGTTTTGATGGATAGTAATTGCAATCTACTGGTAAGAAACTGCGTACGATTTGCATTATGTGCCAGGTAGTTTTGCATAAAATCAGGATTTGTCATCATCATCCGCATAATCTCACTTTTCGGGATAACTATGATTTCGACTGAATCGAGTGCAGTTACATTTACCGGAAAATGGTTATTGTCGGAGAAAAGAAATGCAGGAGCCAGCGGACGGGGAGCTTCTATCGTTTCAACTATAGTAGAACTGCCGTTTTCTGCAATCATTTCCGACCGCACACTGCCTGATGTAAGTACGTAAAGTGCATCGCAGAGCTGACCTTGTTGCACAATCAGGTCGTTCTTCTCATAGTACCTGAAACTGCACTTTAAATCGTCCAAAAACGATTCTTCGTTATCTATGTTTAAATTATGGCAAATCGGACAAGAATCCAGTTCTCTTTTCTTCATAGGAATCAATTAGGATGTAAATTTACAAAAAAAACTAATTTCATCAAAAATACTACGCAAGTGTAACAAATGTTACATTCTAATTGTTTCGAAATATATACCTTCGCATCAAATTAAATAAATTCGATTATGGCAACATTTCAATACGCACCCAAAAAGGAGAACAAAGGTTTTCCAAAAGGCGAGACCTTTAGTTTTAATGATAGTGTAAGCTATGCTGAAGGTTCAATAGTCAGTAAAATCCTGTTGAGAAACGATAAAGGTAATATCACCATGTTTTCGTTCGATCAGGGTGAGTCGCTCAGTGAACATACTGCACCCTTCGATGCACTTGTTCAAATCTTTGATGGAGAGGCTGAGATTACAATTGCAGGCGAGTCACATCCGGTGAAAACCGGTGAAAGTATTTTAATGCCTGCCACTATTCCACATGCAGTGATGGCAACTACACGCATGAAGATGTTGTTAACCATGATTAAAGGATAAGTGAGGATGAAGCGTACCATCATCCGGATTGATGAAGATCTGTGTAACGGTTGCGGGGCTTGTGTGGAAGGGTGTCATGAAGGTGCACTTCAGATGATCGACGGTAAAGCGCGTATTATTAGCGAATTATATTGTGATGGATTAGGTGCATGTATAAGTGAATGCCCGGTAGGTGCTATCTCGTTGGAGGAACGTGAAGCTGAACCATACAATGAATTGATAACTCTTCAGCGAATGATTATTCCGAAGGGTGAGAAAACGATTCTTGCTCATTTAAAGCATCTGAAGAACCAGGGGGAGTTCGGTTATTTACAGGAGGCGGTTCGTTACCTTAAAATGAACGATGTTAAAGTGAATTTCGCTGAAGTACATGCTATGCCTTCAGCAGCACATGGTCAGAAATCATCTGGCTGTCCCGGGAGTCAGGAAAGAACCTTTGTACCTGCTCCGGCAGTTAAGAGCTTCAATGCACCCGGTAGGATCCCTGTTGGCCTGGTTGAGAAAAAGACACAATTGCGACAGTGGCCTGTACAACTACATCTTGTGAATCCACAGGCTTCTTTTTTTAAAGGAACAGATCTTGTGTTTGCGGCCGACTGTGTGCCATTTAGTTTTCCGGATTTTCATGAGCGTTTTCTGGCGGGTAAAGCATTGGCAATTGCTTGTCCAAAACTCGACAGCAACAAAGACATTTACCTTGAAAAGCTTCGTTCGATGATAGTGGATTCAGGCATAAAATCGATCCATGTAGTGATCATGGAGGTTCCCTGTTGTGGGGGGATGCTGCAATTAGCCAAACGGGCAGTACTGGAATCGGGTCGCACTATTCCTGTCAGGCTAAGTGTTGTCGGGATTCAGGGCGATGTGATTCGCGAAGAATGGGTATAAAAAAAACAGCCCTGTTACAGTGAAGTAGCAGGGCTGTTTTGTTAGTATAATTTTTTAGAACCTTAAACTTACCGTAGCCAACAAGGATAAGTTGGAGGTGGTAACAGAAGCAGAAGGCATGCGCAGATTTTGACTTACCTTATTTGGATTGTATGCAAAAAACTCTTCTTCGTAAACTTTATTTACTACAGCAAGGTCGAACGCCCATCCTGAATCACGGTACCCAATACCTCCGGTGTAATATTTAGCACCTCCCGGAACAAAATACTCGATGTCGGTCCTGGTTGTGTTTGGATTCATCTCTTTACTCAGGCGATTAGCAGCAGGTTCGGTTGAGAATGCATAACCGGCCCGAATTGCAAATCGGTTAGTAAGCTTGTATTCTCCTCCGATTTTTAACATGTGCTGTTCGCTGAAAATTGCATTTATACTGTCGTTTTCGTACCGGTAGTTAAATGAATTATTCGAATCGTCCATAAATTTGGCAGTATTGTTTTTACTGTACATGTATTCTACACCAATCACTCCCCGCTGACTCTGAATAAGGGCAGCACTTAAATTGACAACCATGGGCGACTGAAGCTTGTAATCGTTGTAGCCTTCAGGTGAGTAGATAGTTCCGTAGTCGCTTCCTCCGTTATCATACTCCAGATCAATATAATTAACATCACTGTTGGAATAAACCAGTGGGGCGCGAACCGAAGCACCCAATCGCAGGAAGTCGACCGGAATATAAATAGCTCCTACACGAACACCCACCGCCGATGAACTGGAGTTGATGTAATTGTTAAGCGACATATCCCCAACTACCGAGAATGTTTCCTTGTATTCGGAGCTGGCAGTGTACTGCATATCATAAATATTCACTGAAGCACCCAGGAATAAACGATTGTTGAAGTTTCCCGACCAGCTAATTGAATACTCGTCGAGATGACCGCTCTCACGCAGAAAGTAGGAGGGTGCAACTGTTTCGTTGTTTTCAAGCACAGGTGCCCAGTAGGCCGTTTCTCCGTTATCGTCGTATACATACTCGGTTATCAAACCTGCATTAGCAGCAGCAACTGAAATCCAGGGAACGGAAGTGTTGTTGTAGGGATTGTAATCGTCGGTATCATATAAATCATAGCCGGCAATATTTCCGGTAAAGTAAGAAATGTAATCCAGCGCAGATCCCGAAACCTGACTACCACCGTTTACCTGTAGCTGACGGTTAAAGTTTTTCAACCGATTGTATGAGAAGGACCAGTTCGACTGATTGAGTTTAGCATTTCTACTAAATTTTGAAGTTGTTGAGTGTGCTATGATGTAGGCAAACTGGTTAAATCCTCCTTTTCGTAATCCATCTGTTGCACTGGTTCTCATCCAGTCGGCCTCCGATGATTGATTCATTTGGTTAATAGTAGCTGATATTTCACTGCTCCTGTAAATTCCTAGTCCTGCAGGATTATCTTTAATTGCCGAAGGATCAGCACCTAATGCTCCGAAAGCACCAGCCATGGAACTGTAACGTGCAGTTCCGAAAATATCCGGTTGTAGGTATTTGAATGCATCAAACTCAGTTTGAGCTGAAACAAGCAGGGATGTAACTATACCGGCAAGTAATAATTGAATACGTTTCATATGTGTAGGTATGATATGTTAATATTTTAAACCATTAGTGACATTATTGGAAGTGCCGGATTATCTGCGTCCTCCACTGCTTCCGCCTGAACTACGTGAGCCACCACTGCTTGAGCCTCCGCTACTTCTGCCCGATGAAGAGGATGAAGAGGAAGAGTAGGAAGATGAACTTCTTGACGACGACGATGAAGAAGACGGAATGTAGGTGCTACTACTACTGCTGCTACTTGAACTACTGCGAACTGTAGGTGAAGATGAGCTTCGTGTTGCCGGTGTAGCCGTGCTTCGTGATGCAGGCGTTGCTGAACGCGACGTTGCCGTTGAGGTGCGCGGAGCAACTGTGGTGACACCACTGCGTGAAGTACCTGAGGACTGACTCGATGTTCTGGGACTTGTGTTTATAACGCCAGTCGAACGGTTGGTTGGTCTTGCTCCGGACGAAGTGCGGAATGTAGCTTCGTTTCTGTTGGTAACAGGGTTTTGTGAACGTACTGCCGAAGATCCGTCACGACGTATCGCTGTTGTACCGGAATTGTTTACTCTGACTGAACGATCGGCTGAAACAACAGAACTACGACTTACAGTTGTAACGGGTCTGTCGCCTGCCACACGGGTAGAAGAACCTGAAATAGTCTGGCGGTTTGCCCCACGGTAATACTGCTCTCTTCGGGTATTCTCGCTGTAGTTTTTATTGCGGGCCGGACGATGTGTAACCGAACTACCACCCCAATAAGGATAATGTCCACCATAATAAGGATCATAGTAATTATACCCTAATCCATAGTATCCGCCGTAGTAACCACCATAATATCCGCCATAATATCCACCATAGGGAGAGTAACCATAATTCCACGACCATGGATTGTGCCACATGTTATGATAGGATGCATAACCCCATGGGTTTGAACGCCAATACCAACTACTGTAGTTGTATGGACGCCAGTAGTAATCATCCCAGAAAGGATTATACCAGGTGGGAGTAACAGTGGCATAAGCTCCGTCGATGTAAACGTTCCAGTCGCTCGAATTCAGAAAATAAATATCGTTGTACTGGGGATCGGAGATGTGAATGGTGTACTTCGGATTATGGAAGCGACGGATACGCTCTGCATATTCGTACTCGGTTGATCCTCCGTTGAATTCGTTCAGGTAATAACCATCTTCCTCCATTTCAAGACTATCGATGTCCATCGCCAGCGTATCATTGAGTTCTGATAGCAGGTAAAGTGTGTCGCCATTGGCGGTTACCTGCTTATTGGCTTCCTCCTGAATGAATATAATTTCCTTAGCGCCATTTTTGTATTTGGGTTTAGTTTGCTTTACAGCTTTTACTACGGGTGCTTTATTTACTGCCTCCGAAGGAGTGAAATAAACATCATCAAAACTTTGCTGTGCCTGTAATCCACTCAGGATCAGGGTTAGCGAGACGATTGTTAAAATGAAGGGTTTCATGACTTTATAACTTTTAGGGATCAAATCAATTTTGTTTACTTATTGCATCTGAATTATAACAATAATTATACCAGCTTCTTTCGAGAGGAATTGCAGGATGGATGATAAAAAAATAAGTATCTTTGTATCTCAACTATACTATTAAATATTGAATTATGCAGTACCTGGAACTTAAATTAGCGATTCAGCCAAACGATGACTACATAGTCGACTTACTTGCTTCTTTTTTGGGTGAGATTGGTTTTGAAAGTTTTGAAGAAGATATAGATGGAATGCTGGCCTTTATTCGTAAGGATATGTTTGATGAGGATGCGCTCGTTCATTTGATTTCAAATTTCCCCTATACCTCTGACATACAGTACTCGATTGCGAATGTCGACGAAGTTAACTGGAACGAGGAATGGGAAAAGCATTACTTCGAACCTATTGTAATCGGGAATCAATGTGTAATTCATAGTTCATTTCACACTGATATTCCTTCAGCTGAATACGATATTGTTATCGATCCTAAGATGTCGTTCGGAACCGGACATCATGAAACCACCAGTATGATGATTGAAGAAATACTGGAGGCTGACCTGAAAGGTAAATCGGTATTGGATATGGGATGCGGAACGGCTGTACTGGGAATTTTAGCTGCTAAAAGGGGAGCTTCTCCTGTTCTTGCAATTGATATCGATCCATGGTGCACTGAAAATTCGAAGGAAAACATTCAGAATAATGGAGTAGAATGGATACAGGTTGAATTAGGAGGTGCCGAACAGCTTGAAAATGTGAAGGTGGATGTAATCTTTGCTAATATCAACCGAAATATCTTACTGGAAGATATTAAAAAATACTCCGCCTGTCTGGGAGAGGGCGGAGTACTCTATATGAGTGGTTTTTATACTTCAGATATTCCTGTTCTGATGGAAGAAGCTAATCGTTATGGATTGCAATTAAAGGCTTCGCGCGAAAAAAATAACTGGGCAGCCATAAAAACCGTAAAAGCTTAAACCATAAAGGGCTGAATGAGTTCCATTCCTGTGTGAATGGCCTGTTCGTTCAACGACAATAAATGATGGTGACGGGGTGGAAGGGTCTTTTTCAGACCTTTCAGTACGTTTTCTATTTCAACTATCGGTCGGATCTTTAATAATCCTCCCAGGATAATCATGTTAATTGTCTTCGATGCATTATTAGCATACGCGTATTCCGTTGCATTGATTTGATAGACCTTAATGTCGGTGCGTGTAGGAAGTTTATGCATGCCATTGCCATCAAATATAAGTGTCCCTCCGGGTTTTACCATCGGTTCAAACTTCTCGAGGGATTGCTGATTCAGAACGATGGCGGTATCGTAGGTATTCAATACCGGTGAACTTATACGTTCATCACTGAGAATCACTGTT
>JAQUYE010000155.1 GCA_028691965.1 Paludibacter sp.
CGAAGGTTTCTCGGCATTTGCCCGCTTAATCTGGAACCTGAACGAACTCCCTACCGATGACGCCATTTGCTCCTGGGGTGACACCGGTATTCCGGAACTTAACTTCAACTCCTGGTCGGATGCAAATGATTTCTCACGGGGACTGTATGGTCGTTTTTACTTCAATATAACCTTATGCAATCATTTTCTGGAACAAACTGCTGAACTGACCGACGAGAAAACACTTCGTCAACGTGCTGAGGCCCGTTTCATGCGCGCCATGAATTATTATTACCTGCTGGATATGTTCGGCAATGTACCCTTTACAGAAGTAGTAGCTACAGAACCACCGCAGCAGATGGCCCGTAAAGACCTCTTTGCATGGGTAGAGAAGGAACTTATCGAAGCCGAAGTGGGTATGTTTGAACCTAAAACAGCTCCTTATTACCGTGTTGACAAGGCTGCAGCCTGGTTACTGTTATCCCGTTTGTATATCAACGGTGAAATCTACACCACTGTTTACGATAAAGACGGAGTTGTACTGGAAGCTGGTGATACTTACTGGAATGAAGCAGCTCTTTATGCAAAAAAGGTGATCGACTCTCCTTATACCCTGGCCCCGGTTTATCGTCATTTATTTATGGCCGATAATGCAGGCGCACTGGATGGCTCGGCAATCAACAAAGCTCCACAGGAAATTATACTTCCTATAGCATGCGATGGAATCCAAACACGTAGCTGGGGAAATTCATTGTTCATGATTGCCTCTACTTTCCGCTCCGACGACATGAAGCCGGCCGGAACTTCGGAAGCTTGGGCAGGTAACCGTGCACGCTCCTCCATTATTCGTAAATTCTTCCCAACCATTATCAACGTTACGGATATGGAAGACCTGACCACCGGAGCTACCGCCCCCGCCAGTCGCTGGAGTCGCGATGCAAGAGCATTGTTCTTTGCTAAAAACCGCACAATAGAGATTGAAACCCCCGGAAGATTTGTAGAAGGTTATTCGGTAGCAAAATGGACAAATGTTCGTGCCGATGGAGGTCCGACTTCTAACGGTCAATATACCGACACCGATATCCCCTTCCTGCGTGCTGCTGAAGCTTATCTTACCTATGCCGAAGCAATCTTGCGCGGAGCTCCTGCTGATGGATTAACAGCACTCGAAGCCGTTAACGCTTTACGTAACCGTGCCGGTGCCCGTCCGCAAACTACAATTAACCTCGATTACATTCTTGATGAACGTGCCCGTGAGTTTTCGTTCGAAGGACACCGCAGGTCTGACCTTATCCGCTTTGGAAAATTCGGTGGTAATAACGATTATATGTGGCCCTGGAAAGGTGGAGAGAAAGAAGGCAAGAACTTCAGTCATTTCTATAACCTCTTTGCAATTCCTGCTTCCGATCTGAATGCTAACCCGAATATTACTCAGAATCCGGGTTATTAATACAATTATCAGCACAGTAAGAACACTTTATAGCGTGTTCTTACTGTGCTGATTAAAGCAATACTAACCCATTTCAAACGTTTGCATTGAAAAAGAAGTCACTTTTTAAACTTTTTTGAATGCTCTTTTGTTTAGTATTGTAACTTTGACACCAAGTATACACTTAACCAATTATTAATTTTTTAAATTCAATGTTATGAAGAAACTTTTTACACTTTTTACTGCCATCTTCAGCATGTTTGCTTTTGCCAACACTGCGGCTGCGGCTGATGTTACGTTCACGGTAGAAGTACCGAACCCTACTTATGAAGTATGGGTAGTTGGTAACTTCAATGGTTGGAACAACAATCTACACAAAATGAACAAGGTGGATGATACTCACTACACACTTACTCTTGATGATGCTACTTTCAGTGATGGTCACACAGCAGCTACACTTAAGTACAAATACCTGAGCGGTGGTGGTGATTGGGCCTATGTAGAAAAAGACGCTGATGGTAATGAAATCTCTGACCGTGATTATCCGGGTGCAGGTGTTACCGATGTAGTACTAAGATGGGCTATGGTATTCAATCCAAACGTAGAACCTATTGAAAAAGATGTACTAGTACAGGTTTATGTACCTAAAGCAGTTAAAGAACTCTACCTTACAGGATCATTTAACGACTGGAAAAGTCCGGGATCTGAAGGAACCAAAATGACCTGGAACGAAGCAATGTCGGATGAAGAAGGAAACGAATTTTTCCAGACTATTCATACGATGGATGCCAATAAACTGGCATACAAGTTTGCAGCCGGTCCGTCATGGACCTACGAACAGGATTCAACTGACCTGACAATGCCTGATGTTAGTGTAAACGAGGTTTACCACTTTATGCCTAAGTTCAAACGTATTTATCCCGGAGATGCTTTCCTGAAAGATGTTACCTTCAATGTTACTGTACCTGCAGGTACTGAAAATGTATATATGATGGGTAGTCACCTTGGCTGGGATGGTACAAGCTGGCAAGCCGGAACAAAGAACTCCGACGGTACCTTCACGTTCACTGCAAAGTTTGATATGATTGAATATAAATATTTCAATGCTCAGGACTGGAGTGGTGAAGAACAGAAAGCTGATGGAACTAAAGTTGACAACCGTAAAGCAGATGCACAGTTAGCAACAACTTTCAATGATGTTGTAGAAAAATGGCCTGCTCCAACCGGGTTAAATTTACTCGATGCCGACAAATATACAATCAGAGTCGTAAACAATACTGTTACTGTTGATGGTATCAACAACTCATTCGAACTCTTCGACATTACCGGACGTAACCTTCAGTCTGTAAATACTTCAGGTTCGTTTACTTCTTCAAAAGTAAATGCAGGTATCTACATCATCCGTGTTGATGGAGCTACTCAGAAAGTAATGGTTCGTTAATTCGTATACGTTCAACAACTAATATTTAATAAAAGGATGTTCTGTTTATTCAGAACATCCTTTTTAGTATCTTTAATTCTATGAACTCATTTGAAACAGTTGGTTACATCGCTTCTCTACTATCCATCGTCAACCAGGTACCTCAGGCAATTAAGGTAATACGCACCGGCGACACGCACAGCATTTCGTTAACCATGTATGTACTGGTAGTTGCCTGTATCAGTATGTGGCTGGTGTATGGTATTCTGTTAAAGGACGGTCCGCTGATCTGGGCTAATGCCATCTCGTTGGTACCCATCATTTACATCTTTCTGGTAAAGCTTACCAATACGATGAAGGGCAAGGATAAGTGGGGAATCTAAATTTGAAAATCGAACCGCTCGGTTCGGTTTTCTTCGTATATCTGCTTATCAAAGCGGTATAATCGTGCCGGTTTATGCGACACGCCACTTTGTAGCTCATCCAACGGAATCAGATAGGGCATTTTATTTATCTTTCTTCGGTAATTTCGCTTGTCATATATCGTATCAAAGATCGACTCATATACCTTTTGCATTTGAGTAAGGGTAAACTTCTCGGGTAATAATTCGAAAATTAAAGGCTCGTGTATAAGATCATACCTTAGCTTCAACAATGCTGAGCAGAATATCTCATTATGATCAAACATCAGCTCAGTTACTTCGTTTACATTCATCCACCGTGCTTCATCAATCAATGTGCTGTTGTCGACATCGTTCAAATTGACAAGTGAGTAAAAACCAACTGTCAACACACGTTCGTCCAGCAACCTTGGTTTAACCCATTCATAGTCCTGCGGTCGACGATGAAG